>CAMWPE010000038.1 GCA_947176055.1 uncultured Desulfovibrio sp. | reverse complement strand
CCACCTCTTCAGCCGTAGTTATCTCCTGCGTCATGATTCTCGCGGCGTACTACGTCATAACCTCATTCTTGCTGTAGGCTCCATTGCGCGCCTGGAATATCGAACTCCGCTATCTGACTATCGGCTATGACCGTCATACGGTTTTGAGCGATATAAACGCGACTTTGCCCGGAGGCGAAATTTCCGTCATCCTGGGCGGCTCCGGTTGCGGCAAATCCACTCTCCTGCGTCATATAGTCGGACTGCAAAGACCAATCGCGGGCGAAATCCTGATCGACGGACGCGATCTTTACGCCCTCGACAAGGAAGAGTTCCGGAGGACGCGCAGGCGTATGGGCGTCCTTTTTCAGGACGGAGCCCTTCTCGGCGCGTTGACATTGGCCCAGAACGCGGCGCTCCCTTTGAGCCAGCACCTCTGGCTCAAGAAGGATCTTCTGCGAAACGCGGCCCTGCGGGTGCTCCGGATGGTCGGCCTCGCGGATTTTGCCGACTACTATCCCAACGAGCTTTCTGGCGGCATGCGTAAACGCGCCGGCCTGGCGCGCGCCATAATAGCCGAACCGGCGATCCTGCTATGCGACGAGCCCACGTCCGGCCTCGATCCCATCACAGCCGCGCGAATGGACGATCTTTTGCTCTCAATGCGGGCCCAATACAAGGAAATGACCATCGTCGTGGTCAGTCACGATCTGGCCAGCCTCAAACGGATCGCCCAGCATGTTCTGGTGCTCGGCGAAGGCCGCGCGCTTTTTGCGGGGAGCCTCGAAGAGCTTCTGAACAGCCATGATCCGTACCTGGTCAATTTTTTAAATCGAAGACCGGACGAGGGACCGCGCTTCGAAGACGAGCCGCCCAATCCGGAAGTGCTTAAAGCCCTGAATAAATGGCTCGACTCCTGACGCGGAAGAAAAATTTAATTTGCGCTTGAAATTTTCTTTTTATACTTATAGTTTTCAAAAAATTAGCTTTTCGCGAAGCGGGGCGGTATGGGCAGGACACGGGAAACCGCGGTTGGAATTTTTGTGTTGATAGGACTGCTTTGCGTGGCGTGGTTGGCCATAAAGCTCGGGAAAATGGAGCTCTTTTCCAGTCAGGGCTTCGAACTGACCGCCAGGTTTGACTCCGCCAGCGGTCTGCGGGTCGGCGCGGATGTGGAGCTGGCCGGAGTGCCCGTGGGCCGGGTGACAGCCATCCGCCTCGACGATTCGCCCGAAGGAAATCAGGCTATTGTCGACATCAGGCTGAACAGGAACCTGCATCTTTCCGACGACACCATAGCGTCCATAAAAACTAGCGGCATTATTGGCGATAAATATATTTCTCTTTCCCGGGGCGGCTCGGAGACCGAACTTCAGCCCGGCGGCGCCATCGCGGAAACTGAATCGCCCATCGATCTGGAATCGCTTATAAGCAAATACGCCTTTGGAGGCATTAAATGACGAATGTTATTCCGCGTTTTTGGAACCCGCGCGCGGGCGCGGCGATTATCGCGCTGTTCGCCTGTCTTTTTATGACCGATGGGGCCTGGGCGCAACCGGGCCAGGAAGCCAGGGAGGCTCTTTCCGCGGCTGTGAACCGGATCATGGCGGACATCAAAAGTCCTGATTTTTCGAATCCCGCTACCCGCGAAGCGGCGCGCGGCCGCATCGAAAACGAAGTTTACAAGATTTTTGATTTCGGCGAATTCTCCTCCCGCACTGTCGGCCCGCGCTGGAAACAGTTTAGCGCCGAAGAGAAAAAACGCTTCGCCGACGCCTTCGCCAAGCTGCTTTTCAACACTTACTTGAACAAGGTAACCGGTTACAATGGCGAGCAGGTGGCCTATAACGGCGAAACTGTCTCGCCGGACGGCAAGCTCGCGGAAGTGAAGACTACAATCACGCTGAAAGACGGAAAACGCACTCCCGTAAATTACCGGATGTTGTTAAAAGACGGCTCCTGGCGCGTCTATGACGTTATTATCGAGAATATAAGCCTGGTGAGGAACTATCGCACCCAGTTCCAGGATATCCTGAAGAGCGCGACTCCCGATCAATTAATCGAGCGCATAAACCAGAAGGCGAAAGAAGTGATCGCCCAGGGCGCGGGAAAATGAAACTGTCCGGAATCAGCCTTCTCTTTCTGATCTTCCTGGCGCAAGCCGCCTTCGCCCAGGATCCTGGTCTCCTTATAAAAACGCCAGCCACGGATTTAAAATCAGGTCCGGCCGCTTCGGCCCATGCCAGATCCATGGGAAGCGGCGGAGCGGCGACCGGCGGCCCGCTCGCTCCTTCGACTGTCTATTCCGGCGCTCCGTCGCTGAACGGCGGCGCCGTCGTAGTCGAAGACCCGGGCGCGACCGTGTCGAACGATCTCGACAATTACGACGACGAGCCGGTCGCGTCCATAGCCGATCCCTTGGAACCGTGGAACAGATTCTGGTTCAAATTTAACGATATTTTCTTTATCCATGTAGCCAAGCCAGTTTACGAAGGCTGGACCTGGCTGACTCCGCGATTCGTTCAGACCGGATTGGGGAACCTGTTTCACAATGTCCTTTTCCCCACCCGATTTGTCAATTCGATTCTGCAATTCCGTTTCATGGAGGCGGGCGTCGAATTCTCGCGCTTTATGATGAACATGATGGGAAGCGCCGGCCTTGTGGATTTGGCCAGCTCAAAAAAAACTATCGTGCCCGTCGATCCATCCGGAGAGGACTTTGGCCAGACCCTGGGGCGCTGGGGTTTCGGGCAGGGTTTTTACCTGGTATGGCCTTTTATCGGTCCCAGTTCCCTGCGCGACACCATAGGCAGGGTGGGCGACGTTTTCACGGATCCAATTTTTTATGTCAATCCCTGGCCTTATTCCACGGGAACGGAAGTCGTATTCCGGCTTAATGCCCTTGGCGACGTGTTGCCGGCCTACGACGATCTTTCGTCTATATCCATAGACCCCTATATAGCCATGCGCGAGGCTTACGCCAGCCTGCGCGCCGCGCAAGTCGCCCGCTGATTCCATGAACGGCGAGTCCGCCGGCGTCGCGACGCCCGTATTGAGGATTCGCGACCTCTCCTTGAGCTTCGAAAGCGGCTCGCGACTTTCGCGGGCCGTTCGCGATCTGTCCCTGGAGTTGCCGCGCGGCGCCATTACCTGCCTGGCGGGCGAGTCGGGGTGCGGCAAAAGCCTGACCTGCAAGGCCGTCATGCGCCTTACCCCGGAGAATGCCCGCTTGTCCGGCGAGATCCTGTTCGAGGGACGCGATCTTCTGGCTATCTCCGAAAAGGAACTCCGAAAAATTCGCGGCGCCGCTATCGGCATGATTTTTCAGGAACCCATGACCTCCCTGAATCCGGTCATGAAAGTCGGTCCGCAAGTCGCCGAACCCCTGCGCCTGCACTGGAAAGCGTCGAAAGAGGAAGCCAAAGCCCGGGTTCTTGAACTTTTCCGGCAGGCCGGAATTCCTTCGCCTGAAATCCGCTATAACGATTACCCGCATCAACTTTCCGGCGGCCTGCGCCAAAGGGCCATGATCGCCATGGCCCTGGCCTGCAAACCGCGGCTTCTGCTGGCGGACGAACCGACAACGGCCCTCGACGCGACAATCCAGGGCCAGATCCTGCGCCTTCTCGTCGAGGAACGGGATATCTCCGGCATGGCCGTCCTGCTCGTAACTCACGATTTAGGCGTCGTCGCCGACGTAGGCGACTTTGTAGGCGTCATGTACGCCGGCGTTCTCGTTGAGCGAGCTTCGACGAAAGCCCTTTTCGCCAAACCCCTGCATCCTTACACGCAAGGCTTAATCGCGTCTTCTCCCGGCCGCGCTTCCCGCACCCTTTCCCGCCTCCCTACCATACAGGGAACCGTTCCTCCCCTTGGCCAAACGCCGCCCGGCTGTCCCTTCCAGCCTCGTTGCTCCCAGGCTCTGCCTGTCTGCTCCCGCGAATTCCCTCCCCGCGAAATCCTGGGCGATCGGGAGGTAGTCTGCTGGCTTTACGCCCGATAATTTCGCCCATTCTCTCTTTTCTCGCTCTTTACCGGCGTTTTCACGAAAAAATATTGATTTTTCTAAAATGGGCGTTATGTATTTTCAAACTTTTCCGTATAAAAATTTAAACTTTCGCTTGCGTTTAAAATACGGATTTAGTACAAAAAATTTGTCCGCATTTTATCGAGCAAGATTTATCAACGAAACTGCGACCAAAAATTTTAACCGCGCGATGGTTGGCTGGTTAAAGACAGGTCTGGTTTAGTAAAGGACGCCTTTTCAGGCGACGTATTTGGAGGGGAAATGAAACGTTTATGGGCGCTTTTCATATGCGCGGGCATTGCGCTGGGCTGGACCGGCCCAGCGAAGGCCATTGATTTCAAAACCAAAGGCCAATGGCTGATGGGCTTTACGCTCGCCGACGACAAGCTGGTTCACTCAACGCGTCTTGGCGACGAGCGGGAAAAGAACACCGACGACAAATTCCAGGCTAAACAGCGCGTCCGCTTGCAACTCGACGCGGCGGCCAGCGAGAGCCTGTCCGGAACGGTATACTTCGAGATAGGGACGCAGAACTGGGGGCAGGCCAGCGACGGCGCGGCCCTGGGCGCGGATGGCAGGGATGTGATCAAGCTGAAGCGCGCCTATATTGACTGGGCTATGCCGGACGCTCCCCTCAAGGTTCGCATGGGTATTCAGGGCATGACTCTGCCCAATGTCGCCGGCGGCTCGGCGATTATGGACACAGACGTCGCCGGTATAACCGCCAATTACGACATAAACGACAATGTGGGAGTTACCGTTTTGTGGGCGCGTCCCCTGAACGATAATTTTAATGGAACGTCGCCTTACAAATCCAATCGCGCGCAAGCCGGTTATCTGGACAACCTGGATTTGTTTAGCCTCATGGTTCCCGTCCGCCTGGACGGCGCCGAAATTACGCCATGGATTATGTATGGTATGAAAGGCCGGAATTCCATGTACGGAATCGCCCAGTGGCAGGGATTTCACGACGGCGTGTACACCGCCGACGGTAACCTGAACTACAGCCTCTATCCCTATCCGGGGATATATGATCGCGACCGCTTGAGCGATACGACCAAAACTTACGGCAATATGTTCTGGGCCGGTCTGCCAATTTCCATAACCGCCTTTGATCCATGGAACATCGAAATTGATATTAATTACGGTTATACGGAGAGCATGGGGCATTACTGGGCGTATAAGGATCGCTTCTCGAGCCGACGGAGCGCCAATACTGAACGGGAAGGCTGGCTTGCCAAGGCCCTGCTCGAATACAAGACGGACTGGGTCACGCCGGGAATACTGGGCTGGTACGCCTCCGGCGACGACAGCAATCCTAAAAACGGCTCCGAGCGGATGCCCTCGATTGTTCCCATGGGCACGTTTACATCTTTCCTGGGCGACGGCAACCTGGGCTGGGCCTGGAACGATTACGCCCTGGACTATTCCGGAACGTGGGGCGTCGGCATTCAGCTGGCCGATATCAGCTTCCTGGAGAGTCTCAAGCACACTTTCCGCGCTGTTTACTGGGGGGGAACGAACAGTACGGGTATGATCAAATACATGACGACGCCCTATGCCTGGAATGACGGCTGGGCTTCCGGCACAAGTCCGTACCTGACTACGGAAGACAGCCTGTTGGAGTTCAACCTGGTTACCAATTACCAGATGTACGAAAACTTCGAAATAAACCTGGATCTGGCGTACGTAGCTAATTTTATCGACAACAGCGCCTGGGAAAAAGCCAATATCCGCGACGCGTCCTTTAACAAGCAGGACGCCTGGAAGGCGCAACTGGTCTTCGCGTACAGTTTCTAGCCGTAACTGGAAGCGGTTGCGACGGCTCCCGGCGGACGGGGGCCGTTTTTTTATGGCGCGGAGGTCTGGTTTAAAGGTCCGGGCGCTTCGCGGAGGACAACGCTCGCCAGCCTGCGCGAGGAATGGGTTCTTTTCGTCGCGCGCAGACAGCGGCGCGGATGGGATCTGGAGGCAGGGCAGTATAAAATTTCTAAAAACGCTCTAAAGTTTTGCGATTGTCGCTCCGTTAAAAAAGAGGCGGGGACTTGACGAGCGGGATCGGGGGATTTGATCTTGATTCAGTTCGATTATATGATAATCAACATTCATCGCAAAAGGAAGGAAACATGCCAGTAGAGTATCATCCTCTCGAACCGTCGGGAGCGACGGAAAACGTGTTGCGCGCCCTTGGCCGCAAGGTAGGAAGCGGCTCCGAGCTCACTTTGGCGGAAAGTCTCATGGCCATGACGGCTACGGCCAAATCTACCGCGGACAATTACGGGCCCGGACCGGCGGAAATGCAATTGAAAAGACCCGAATTGCCCGAAACTGTAAAAGGCGTTCTGGCCAGTTACACCGGTTAACGCCCTGCGTCGCCGCCGCGTCGTTTCGCGCGTCGCCCGGCGTTCGCTGTTTACTGATTGACGATTCCCGCGTTTTTCGCGGGAGTCGCGTTCTCCCGGCGTATCCGGCGCGGGCTTTCCTGGAGATTTTGTGAACGAAACTATCGATGATCTCACGGTGCAAGAAGAAGAAAACGGTCAGGTTTTCGTCAAGGAAATCGACAAAGTAATCTTGAGCCGCGGCGCCTGGACTACCATCCTCTTTCGCTATCAGCTCTATCGTCCCGAAACCGACGATTTCGGACCGGACAAATACGTCATACAGCGGTATAAGAAAACTGGCGGCTCGTATCGTCGCCAGTCCAAATTTAATATATCGAGTCCCGAGCAGGCCAGAAAAATAGCCGACGCCCTGAACGGCTGGCTCGGAGCCGAA
This sequence comes from uncultured Desulfovibrio sp., assembly GCA_947176055.1. Taxonomy (GTDB): domain Bacteria; phylum Desulfobacterota; class Desulfovibrionia; order Desulfovibrionales; family Desulfovibrionaceae; genus Desulfovibrio. Next base: position 6,742 of record CAMWPE010000038.1, on the reverse strand, counting down.
TAGCCCGCCCTCCTCCCATTCGCGCGGCTAGCTTTTCCCGGTCATTCGCGAATCTCGCCAGGGCGCGTAAATTCCGGAGTGATTTGATGAAAATAAGCGAAGCTTCGACCTGGTTAAAGACCCACATCGTGCTTAAAACCATCGCGATTCAGGTAGGTTTGCTAGCGGTTGTGTTGCTGGTCTTATGGGGTTCGCAGAAGCTCTATTCGGCCGTCGACCAGACCAGTTTTCCCGAGCCGATGCCCTTGCCCGCGGAGCCGGCAAAGTTGTCCGAAAATGAAAAGGGTAAGCTTTTGCTGGACGCGATAACATATCAGATGCGCCGGGAGCTGGATTCCTCTTTTGGCTGGACTTTTAATGACATTATTTTTAACCGGTTCTTCATGGATAATCGCGCTTATCGCGAATACGGAGTTTACCACGCGACAAAGTTCCTGCTGGATCTCTATTCGACCCAGATCGCGAAACTCGGCTCCAACGACAGGGAGAGTCCGCAACTTTACAAGGCCAGAATTAACAATTTTGTAATCGACCCCAGGAGCTTCTGGTTTCCGTCCGCGGAGGGTGCCTACGAAAAAGGCTTCAAATTGCTGGAGGAGTATAAAGAGTCCCTGGACAAAGGCACAGGCGTCTATAATTGTCGCACCGACGATCTTTACGAGTCTTTCAAAGCCGTTACGGGCGAAAACCTTCTGGGTTACGCTCTTGGATTGCTTGAAAACTCCAAAAAAATGCCTTTTTACGAGCTGGACAACCGTATTTACGAAGTGCAGGGCATCGTCCTGGTGGTGAGAGATTTTATCAAGGCTCTTTACGATCTATATCCGGAAATCAAGGCAAAAAACAACGTGGACAACTTCAATTCCGCCATGGAGTACATGAACAGGATTTGTTCCTATGATCCGCTGATCATCACCTCGTTTTTCAATTCCGGCGAATTGATAGCGTCGTATCTCACTTTCGCCAAGACTCGTCTTCAAGATATATGCGAGAGCATTCGCATGTAATGTTTTCATTGGGAGGAATGGGATGAAAGTTTTAATGATCAATGGCAGTCCCCATTTAAAAGGCTCGACCTTTTGCGCTTTGCGCGACGTGGGCGAAAGGCTCGAGGCCGCGGGCATCGAGACGGAATTGATGCAGATCGGCTCGATGGACATTCGCGGATGTATAGCCTGTATGAAATGCGCCGAAACAGGTTATTGCATATTCAAGGACGATCCCGTAAACGAAGGCATCGATAAATTGCGAGCGGCGGACGGCCTCGTCGTGGGCTCCCCCGTCTATTACGCCGGACCCAACGCCCCAGTCTGCGCTTTCCTGGATCGCGGCTTCTTCCTGAAATCCGCGCCTTACGCCTTTAAACCGGCGGCCTCTGTCGTCAGTTGCCGGCGCGGCGGAGCCAGCGCCTCTTTCGACCGCCTGAACAAGTATTTCACTATAGCCCGCATGCCCATAGTCTCTTCCCAGTACTGGAACTCCGTCCACGGCAACAACGCGGAGGAAAATCGCCAGGATCTGGAGGGCGCGCAAACCATGCGAACCCTGGGCGACAACATGGCGTGGCTTTTAAAATGCATCGAAGCCGGCAAACAGGCCGGAATAAACCCGCCCGCGCCTGAAAAATGGATCGCCACCAATTTTATTAGATAGAGAAGGGGCAGCCGCTCCTCGCGCCGGATCGCGCGGGCAAACAAACGGGAGATCCCGTCGATAAGACGGGCTCTCTTTTTTAATTCGCGCGCTGGCTTAATCGCCGGTCGCCTCCGCTCCCAGCTTCGCGCCCAGTTCTTTGGCTTTGGCCAGATCCAGAGGAAAGACTTCTTCCCGGTATTTTAATTTTTCCGCTTCCGAAAAACAGGTGATGTCGTATTTCGCGTAATCTTTGACCTGCAGCGTATTGTTGGCGTAGAGGATATGCGGAGCGTGACCAAAGATATGGCCGACGAAGCCCTCCATGGGCTTCAGTCGTTCGGAATAATGGTATTCCTTCATGGCTTCGGCGGTCACGTTCATGGTATAGACAAAGGCGGAGCGGAGTTTCCGGGGAGCTATGGAGCTGTGTCGCTGGTCGTATACAAAATACGGGAAAAGCAACCTTTCCAGGAAACAGCGCGTCATGCCCGTAATGTCGCTGAAATAAATAGGAGACCCAAAAACCAGGACGTCGGCGTTCGACGCGTTTTGGAGCAGTTCGTAAATTTCGTCCTTCACAGCGCATTTGCCGTATGACGGCCCGCCGACTAGCTTGCATTGCATGCAACTTATGCAACCTTTGTATTTGAGGGAGTATAAATTAATGGTCTCCGTAAGGACATTGTCCGCGGCCTCCGCGGCGCCGTCCAGAACGCTTTGCAGGAGCGTCGATGTGTTCCATTTTGGCCGGGGACTGCCGTTAATCGCGTAAACTTGCATTTTTTCTCTCCTTTTTATTGTTATACTCCTAAAGGCGCGCATTAGCAAAATGGGGCGGCGGATGGGACATGGCGGGATTTTTTTGCGGCGCGTCTTCCGGCGGCGAAAGAAAAATTGACTCGCCACAGAGACTATTATAGCATGGATCGTTTTATAAAAAATATGTTCGCCGCCGCCAGGCCGTTCGCGGCGGGGCAAAGCCGACGAAGCGCGCGGGGGAAGTATGCCAAGACGCGACGATTTGCGTAAGATTCTGGTCATTGGCGCGGGACCGATCGTTATCGGCCAGGGATGCGAATTTGATTATTCGGGGTCCCAGGCGGTCAAGGCCCTTAAAGAGGAAGGCTACGAAGTCGTGCTCGTCAATTCCAATCCGGCGACGATCATGACGGATCCGCATATGGCCGACGCCACGTATGTGGAGCCTCTCGAGCATGAGACCATAGCCGCCATTATCGCCAAAGAACGCCCGGACGCGTTGCTTCCTACTCTGGGAGGTCAAACCGCGCTTAACGCGGCGCTGGAACTGGAGCGAAGCGGAGTATTAAAAAAATACGGCGTGGAGATAATCGGAGCCAACGCCGACGTGATCGCGAAGGCCGAAAGCCGCGATCTTTTTCGCCAGGCCATGCGCAATATTGGACTGAAAATGCCGGCCAGCGGCATCGCCCATAACATGGACGAAGTCCGCGAGCTGGGCCGGGAACTGCCCTATCCCCTCATTATTCGCCCGGCATTCACCCTGGGAGGCAACGGCGGCGGCGTGGCCTATACTCCCGAAGAGCTGGAGCAAATGGCCGCCCGCGGTCTGGCGGCCAGCCCGGTGTCCGAGGTAATGATCGAGCAGAGCGTCCTGGGCTGGAAAGAAATTGAAATGGAGGTAATGCGCGACAAAAAGGACAACTGCGTAATCGTCTGCTCCATTGAAAATTTCGATCCCATGGGCGTGCATACGGGAGACTCCATAACAGTGGCGCCCGCGCAGACATTGTCCGACGCCGAATATCAGAAAATTCGCGACGCCTCCATCGCCATAATGCGCGAAGTCGGCGTGGAGACCGGCGGAAGCAATGTCCAATTCGCCGTGAATCCGGAAAACGGCGAGCTCGTGGTAATAGAAATGAATCCCCGCGTCTCCCGTTCCTCGGCTCTCGCAAGCAAGGCCACCGGTTTCCCCATAGCCAAAATCGCCGCCAAACTGGCCGTAGGCTACACGCTCGATGAATTGCGCAACGACATCACCCGCGAGACCGTAGCCAGTTTCGAACCGGCCATCGATTATGTCGTATTAAAAGTTCCCCGCTTTACCTTCGAAAAATTTCCGGGCGCCAAGGACGAGCTCACCACTTCCATGAAGAGCGTGGGCGAGGCCATGAGCATCGGCAGGAATTTTCGCGAGGCCTTGCAAAAGGGTCTGCGCTCGATGGAAATCGGCGCGCCGGGTCTGGGCTGGGACTACGACGCGGCCCTTCCCTCCCGGGAAACGATCATGGCCAGGCTATACACGCCAAATTCCCAGCGGATCTTTTACCTGCGCCAGGCCCTGCTCGCCGGGATCGGCGAAAAGGAAATTTATGAGGCGACGAGCATAGATCCATGGTTTATACGCCAGCTGGCCGCCATTGTCAGCGAGGAGCAAAAGCTTCGGGACGTCGGCCGCGAGCCTGGTTTTTTTGAAAATCGCGAAGAGTTGCGGGAAGCGTTGAAAAAGGCCAAGGCCTCCGGATTTTCAGACCGGCAACTGGCCGGGATGTGGGGGAAGCCGGAAAAGGAAATCGCCGCCATGCGCCGCGAACTGGGCGCGCTGCCCGTCTATTATCTCGTCGATACTTGCGCCGCGGAATTCGAAGCTTACACGCCTTATTTCTATTCCACATATGAGACCGGCGACGAAATGGAAGTCGAGGACAGGCGCAAGGTACTAATCCTTGGCGGAGGACCCAATCGCATAGGCCAGGGAATCGAATTCGACTACTGTTGCTGTCATGCGAGCTACGCCCTCAAGGACGCCGGCGTCATGGCGATCATGGTCAACTCCAATCCGGAAACAGTTTCCACCGATTACGACACGTCCGACAGGCTGTATTTCGAGCCCCTCACTTTTGAGGATGTCATGCACATTGTGGAAAAGGAAAAACCGGAGGGAGTCATCGTCCAGTTCGGAGGCCAAACGCCGCTAAATCTCGCCGTGCCCCTTATGAAGGCCGGCGTTCCCATCCTTGGCACGTCCCCCGACGCCATAGACAGGGCCGAAGACAGGAAAAGATTTCAGGAGCTTATTGAAAAACTGGATCTCAAGCAACCGCCCAACGGCACGGCCATGAATCTGGACGAGGCTCTGGAGGTCGCCCGCAAGATCGGTTTTCCCGTGGTAGTCCGGCCCAGCTATGTGCTGGGGGGCCGCTCTATGGCTGTAGTTTATGACGAGGAGGAGCTAAAAGAATATTTCCGGGAGCAGGTTCCGGAAAAACTGCTTCATCCTATCCTCATCGATAAATTCCTGGAGCACGCCATCGAGGTGGACGTCGACGCCCTGTCCGACGGCGAAGAAGTCTATATCGGCGGCATAATGGAGCATATCGAGGAAGCGGGCATTCATTCTGGCGACTCGGCCTGCGTGTTGCCCTCCTTTTCCCTCTCCTATGATCATGTGGCCCTCATAGCGGAGCAGACCGAAGCCATAGCCCGCGAACTAAATGTCATAGGCCTGATGAATATCCAGTTCGCCGTCAAGGGCGACGATATCTATATCCTCGAAGTGAATCCCCGCGCGTCGAGGACGGCTCCATTCGTATCAAAAGCGACAGGCGTGCCGTTGCCCTACCTGGCGACCCAGGTAATGCTCGGCAAGAGCCTGGACGAGCTGGATCCCTGGAGAATGCGCAAGGGCGGCTTCACCAGCGTGAAAGAGGCCGTGTTCCCATTTAATCGTTTCCCCGGCGTCGACGTGATCCTGGGACCGGAAATGCATTCGACCGGCGAAGTCATGGGCATGGGCGCGGATTTCGCCGAGGCATTCCTGAAAAGCCAGTTGGCGGCCGGTCAGAAACTGCCCCGCGAGGGAAAAGTTTTTCTATCCGTTAACGACAGGGACAAGCCGTTTGTGAGCGAGGTCGGCGCCATGTTCGCCGATCAGGGCTTTAGCCTGATAGCGACGAAAGGCACCGCCAAAGTCCTGCGGGATCGCGGATTGACTGTCGAGGAAGTCCGCAAGGTTTACGAAGGGCGGCCCAATATTGTCGATTTGCTTGCGAACAAGGAAGTGGGTCTGGTCATAAACACCGCGTCCGGCAAAAATACCGCGCGGGATTCGCGAGCCATCAGACAGGCGGCTCTGGCCTACAAGGTTCCCTATTGCACTACCTTGTCCGCCGCGAAGGCCACGGCTACGGCGCTTGCGTCCGGACGCGAGCTGGATCGCGTTGAAAGTCTGCAAGAGTATTATTCCCGGGAAAAAGTCTGACACGGAAAGCGAGTCCGGACGCGTTCGCGCCCGGAATTATGGAGTGAGCGCATGAAAGCGACCCTGACACTGGAAGACGGCTTTACCCTGCGGGGAGAATCGGTAACCGGGCCGTTTGAAACCGGCGGCGAGACCATATTTACCACTGGGATGAGCGGCTATCAGGAGGCGCTGACCGATCCGTCCTATTACGGCCAGCTGGTTTGCATGACCTGGCCGTTGATTGGCAATTACGGCGTAAACGGCGAGGATATGGAGTCGGGCGCCATACGCGTCCGCGCTCTGCTGGTCAAGGAATGCTGCAAGGAACCGTCAAACTGGCGCTCCGAAATGTCCTTGCCGGATTTTCTAAAAAAGCATGACGTCCCATGCGTCGAAGGGCTGGACACCAGGGCTCTGGCCAGACACCTGCGAATCAACGGAGCCATGCGCGGCGTTATTTCCACGCGGGAGCATGATCCGGAAATTCTGGCGGCCAAAGCCAGGAGCTTGCCATCGATGAAAGGCATGAAGCTGACGCCCGAAGTAGCCGCGCGCTCTCCCTACGCCTGGATCGGCAACGCGCCCTCGCCCATAGAATATTCCGGCGACGGCCCTTTGCCCTGGCGGGGAACCGGCTTGCCCCTGCTGGTTTACGATTTTGGCGTCAAATGGAATATCCTGCGCCATCTCGAGGCGGCCGGATTCGAAACTATTTGCGTTCCGCCGGATTTTTCCGCGGAGCAAGCCAGGGCGAGCGGCGCGAAGGGGATCTTTCTCTCCAACGGCCCCGGCGATCCCGCGACCCTGACCGAGGAAATAGCGACTATCCGCGATCTCTGCTCCGATACGCCGGCGGTCGGCATATGCCTGGGACACCAGCTG
>CAMWPE010000037.1 GCA_947176055.1 uncultured Desulfovibrio sp. | reverse complement strand
AAAGCGCGGAGAGAAGCGCGTAATATTTCCACATGTTGGCTCCATTCCGGCTTTGGATACGGTTTTATCCGGATCCCGCGCTTCGGCGGGCGTTTTTCAGAGAAGTTTGCCCTCGTAATTGAAAAGACCTGGGCGCTTGATATCGGGCAAAGGCGGAGGGGTTTCGTCCATCGCGGCGAAGAAACTGAAACCGCCGGCCTCCAGCTCGCGGCGTTTGGCCGAAAGATCCAGCGGCCACGCCGGATAGATCCAGATATCGCCGCCGTAGTCGCGAGCCCAGAAAGCCTCGCCGCGGGGGCTGAAAAAAGGCTCGTTGACATTCGCTCCGGTCAGGCCGAAACGGCTTATGCCAGTAGGCCAATAACCGGAAATTACAAATCCCAGAGGCAACGGACTCGCTTTGGCAAGATTTGCGAGATCCTCCCCCGGGAGTTCGGGACTGGCGAATGCCGCCGAAAAACCCAGACTCCGCGTCTCCTCTATGGCCAGGGCGTTGGAAAGATTGCAAAACGGTCCCGCGACCAAACGGAGCCGCTCCGGCAATTTGTCCGGGAAAAGGCTTCTTTGCCAAGGGGAATTGAGGACAAATTTCTGGCAACCGGCGCGAAGCGCGCGGACGACCAGAGTCGCCGTTTCCTCCTCGTTTTCCGGCCAGACCGCCGGCGAAAGCCAGTAACAAAACATTTTAGCGTTTTTGACCGAATCAACGGTCCGCCGCGACAGCCAGAGACACGGGGTCGCCCCGCTTTTTACGATCTTTTTAGGCGAAGAGGATACGATCATGTCCGATAGCGGAATCCTTTTCGCCGGTCGCGGCATGCGCAAGTCTCGTTTTTCGGGCGACGGCGGCGGAACGTTAACCGCCTTTAGTCTTGCCTCCCATTCGCCCAATATCTTTTTTAATTCCGGCTCGCGCCGGTCTATAAGATAGACGGGAACGCCCGCGGGGGGCGTTTTATGCCGGGGAAGGTTCAGGCGCAGACTTCCCCCTTTGGGGGTCGCCCTGCTGACGGAGATGGTCGCGTGCCAGCGCTCGTCCTCGACTCCGACGCGCAAGTAATCTTCGGGCAGAAGATCGAAGCGCGGTTTTAGAATGCATCCGCCGTCGGGCGCCGCTCTTGTCTTGCCCGCCAGCAAACCGGAGCTTGTCTGCTTGTCCGGCGCCATTGGCTGATATTGGCGTTGTGGCAAAAAACGGGCGCGGACGCCGGGGCGCCCCAGAGCGAAATCGAGGATACCTTCCGCCATTTTGCGCGCCTGGGAATCATCCGGATTATCCCGCAACAGTTTATAGGCCGTCGTAGTATGGAAAACATAATGCGGCCCCTTGCGGCGCCCCTCAATTTTCCATGAATCCAGGCGCGGAATAGAGAGGAGGGTTTTGACGAGAACGCCCAGCTCGAGATCCTGGCAGGCGAAGAGTCTTTCGCCCGGGCTTTTTTTGCCGGAACGGTTTAATTTCGAGTAAAGTCTTCGGCAAGGCTGAACGCAACGCCCGCGCAAACCGCTTTTGCCTCCGAGATAACTGGACCAGTAGCAGCGCCCTGACACGCAATAGCACAGCGCCCCGTGAACGAAGCATTCCAAGGAGAGAGTGTCCGGACATTTTTCGCCCATCGTCCGCATTTCATCGACGGACAGTTCGCGGGGAATGACGACCCGGGTCGCGCCCAGCTTCGCGGCGGTCGCGAGAGCGGAGGGAGCGCCGACATTGGCCAGGGTCGAAAGAGTCAGACTTCCGGCAAATCCCGCCTGACTCGCGATATTCAGCATCCCTGGATCCTGGATTATCAAGCCATCCGCACGAACCTCGTCCGTCAGCTTTTCGCATAGGGAGAAAGCCCGGCCTAATTCATCCTCCTTGATCAGGGTATTCATGGCTACCATTACCTTGCGGCCGGAATCATGGGCCAGAGCCGTCAGCTCCGCCAGTTCTCCCAGTTCGAAATTATCGGCCTCCATTCGGGCCGAAAATTGTTTAAGGCCAAGGTACACGGCGTCCGCTCCCGCGGCCAGAGCGGCGAGAAAACATTTTTTATCCCCGGCTGGGGCGAGAATCTCCGGCTTTTTTAGTCGCGGCCCGTCAGACGCCATAATATTCCCTGTGCCATTTAACATAGCGCGCCACGCCTTCTTTAAGCGGAGTGGCCGGTTTAAAGCCGGTCGCGAGATGAAAAGAGTTTACGTCAGCCCAGGTGGATTCCACGTCGCCCGGCTGCATGGGCAACATTTCCAGAATCGCTTTTTTCCCGGTCGCTTCCTCGATGGCGCGAATAAAATCCTTGATCGCTACGGTGTCGCTGTTTCCGATATTATAAATCCGCCAGGGCGCGGAGCTGGTCGCCGGATCAGGAGCGGCGGCGTCAAACTCCGGATTTGGAGTCGCGGGAATATTCAATATGCGAATCACGCCTTCGACGATATCGTCGATATAGGTAAAGTCGCGACGAAGCTCGCCGTTGTTAAATACCTTGAGCGGCTCTCCCGCCAGAGTGGCTTTTGTAAAAAGATAAAGAGCCATATCCGGTCTGCCCCAGGGGCCGTAAACCGTAAAGAATCGCAGCCCAGTCGCCGGGATATTATATAGATGGCTATAGGCGTGAGCCATCAATTCGCCGCTTTTTTTTGTGGCCGCGTAGAGACTTACGGGATGATCGACATTGGCGCGGACGGAGTACGGCCGCGCTGCATTAAGTCCGTAAACGGATGACGAAGAGGCGTAGACGAGATGCCGGACTTCAAAGCGGCGGCAACATTCGAGAATATTGCCGAAGCCGACCAGATTGGAATTGACATACGACGCGGGATTTTTGAGACTGTATCTGACGCCCGCCTGCGCCGCGAGATTGACTACATGGTCGACGTCGCCAGCGAAGGCCGCTTCCAGATCCTTCATATTTGCGATATCGATGGGCAGGAAACGAAAAGAGGCCGATCGGGGAGATTTCTCCAAAAGCGCCAATCTGTCTTTCTTAAGACGGACGTCATAATAATCGTTGAGGTTATCGACGCCAACGACCTCATGGCCAGCTTCGAGCAACCTTTTGGCGACATAAAACCCTATGAAACCCGCCGCTCCCGTAATTAATACCTTCATGCTACGCTCCCGCCATGGATCAGGCGTTGCCATGCGTCGGGGGCAAATTGACCCTGGATTCCCCCGCGATCCGGAAAATTCTCACGCCGTACTCGTCGCTGTCGCCGCACGCGGGACAGCCTTCCGTCACTAGAATGCAGGAGGAATCCAGCTCCAGCGGATCAATGCCGGCTTCCGTTAGCAACCGGGTCGCCCTGCCGTCGTCCCAAAGCACGGGCGCGCCGCAATGGCCGCATTCCACATACAGCAATTCCGGATCATAACCCGCGGCGATTTTTTGCAGAATTGATAATTTTTTCTCTTTCGTAGCGTTCATTCCTTGTCCCGCTTCGCTATTGACCGACCGGGCAACCCGGCGGCCGGTTGCCAGAAATTCCTGATATAGTTATTATTATGTCATGGCGGATAATTCAATACCCATAAAACTCCTGCCCCCCGAATTACGCAATCAAATCGCCGCCGGCGAAGTAGTCGAGCGGCCCGCGAGCGTCGTGAAGGAGCTGGTCGAAAACAGCCTTGACGCGGGCGCGACCCTGATTGACGTCCGCCTGGACAACGGCGGCCAAAGCCTGATTCGCGTCCGCGACGACGGTTGCGGCGTCGCTCCGGAAGATCTGGAGCTTGCCATAGCCCGACACGCCACTAGCAAAATCTCCAGTCTCGAAGATCTTGAGCGGATTTCCTCTTATGGCTTCCGCGGCGAGGCGCTGGCCAGCATAGCCTCCGTGTCCCGTTTCAGAATCGCGTCCGTCCGACGCGATTCGCCGGAGCCTGGTCTCGCGGGATGTCTGGACGCGGACTGGGGAGGGAAACCAGTCTTTAGCAAAACAAGCCTGCCAAAAGGCACCCTGATAGAAGTTCGCGATCTATTCGCCAATATGCCGGCGCGCCTTAAATTTTTAAAAAGCCCCGCGTCCGAATTCAGACGCGCCCAATCCTGGCTTTCGCGTTTGGCTCTGGCCCGTCTGGACGCGGGATTTTCCCTGTTCGCGGGCGAGCGGCAAGCGGCGCGTTTCCCGCGCGGCCAGACTCTGACAGGGCGTCTCAAACAGATCTGGCCCGGAGATCTGGTCGAAGAGATGCTTCCCATCGATTTTGAGATGCACGGCGTTCGTCTGTCCGGACTCGCCGCTCCTCCCCATCTTCGTCAGCCGCGCGCGGATCGAATGCTCTTCTACGTCAATGGCAGGGCCGTAAACGACAAGCGCCTGCTCGGAGCGGCGAGGGAAGCCTACAAAGGCAGGCTTATTGGCCGCGATTATCCGCAGCTGGTCCTTTTTATAGAAATTAATCCGGTCGAGGTCGATGTCAACGCGCATCCGGCTAAAACCGAAGTCAGATTCAGGAACGAGGCGCCTCTGTTTTCGGCTATTTTCGGAGCTTTGGGGGAGGCTTTCGAGCAAAAATCGGTCTTCGCGCGACCGGAGGCTCCAGAAGGTTTCTGGGGAGCCATAGATCGCGCGCCCATTGTCCCGCGTCCGGAAAAACAGGCTGAGACCGGTTCCTGGGAAGTCGCGGAGGCGCGAGATCCGGAGATTCCGGCGGCGGTTGAGGAAGAATTCGCCCCCTACGGCCGCGCTCTGGAAAACGTCTTTGAAGCTCCTCCTCCGAAACCAGAAGGAGAAAAATTCGATTACCTTGGTCAAATCGCGGACACCTATCTTGTCCTGCGCGACGAAAATAATTCCCTTGTGTTGCTGGATCAGCACGCCGCGCATGAAAGGATAATTTTCAATCGCCTGAAACGCGGCCATATGGACGGCGAAAGTCAGACCTTGCTCGCCCCTCTGGAAATGAACATTCCCGATCCGCCAAGATTCGAAAAAACCCGGCCATTGCTGGAAAAATTCGGCTTCAATTTCAGGGTTGACGGTCGCCGCCTGCGGGCGGACGCCGCGCCTCCCCTCCTGTCCGCGGCTGACGCGAGAGAATTTCTGCGCGAGATCCTCCTGGGATTAAAGGATGATCCCGACGCCATTTTCGCATCGATGGCCTGCAAGGCGGCCATAAAAGCCGGCCAGAAACTCTGCCCCGACGAGGCCGCCGGTCTTTTGAAACAATGGACGGAGACGCCCATGGCCGAATTTTGCCCGCACGGTCGCCCCAGCGTCCTGCGCTGGGACGGAGCCGCGCTGGAAAGACTTTTCAAGAGACGCTGACCCGTTATATATTTAATATTGATATTCCGGCCTAGAATTCCGCCGAAATAGAAATATATAAGCGTTGAGCGCCCGTTTTTGACAATATTTTGTCAATATTGGGGCCGGACAGGAAGTAGCCCTGTCCGGCCCCCCTCCGGACTGACGTTTAACATATATTAATATAAATTAATTATTAATATACATTAATAAAACGAAGTTTTCACATGGACTGGAACTCGTTTTCATTTATCGATCTTTTCGCGGGCATCGGCGGCATCCGGCACGGCTACGAGGCCGAAGGCCCAACTTGCGTCTTCTCGTCGGAAATAGACGAACGCGCCCGCGACGCCTACGAGGCGAATTTTGGCGAGCGCCCCCATGGCGATATTACAAAAATAGACGCGGGAGCTATTCCCGACTTCGATATCCTGCTCGCCGGTTTTCCCTGTCAAGCTTTTTCGATAATCGGCAAACGCGAAGGCTTCGCAAACGAAACTTGCGGAACGCTGTTTTTTGATATCGAACGAATCCTGAAGGAGAAAAGACCGAAGGCCTTTATGCTGGAAAATGTGCGCAACCTGACCGCGCACGACGGCGGCGGAACGTTTTCGACCATCCAAAAGCATCTGTCAGCTCTGGGATACACTGTAGGGGCGAAGATCCTGAATGCCCTCGATTTTGGCGTTCCGCAGAAAAGGGAGCGGATTATTATCGTCGGTTTTCTCGATCCCGTAAATTTCCGTTTTCCGGATCCCCTGCCGGAGCGGAAACGCCTTTCCCTGAATGACATTCTGGAAAAAGATCCGCCGAGGAAATATTTTGTCCGGCCAGCGATCAGGGAAGCGAGGCTAAGGCGCCTCAAAAACCCCGATTATCCCCGGCCATATATCTCCCATGAAAACATCGGCGGCTCCGTAACTCCTCACCCGTACTCGTCGGCTTTGCGCGCGGGCGCCTCCGCCAATTATATCCTGATCAACGACGAGCGCCGCCCCACCGAAAGGGAACTGTTGCGCCTGCAGGGTTTTCCCGATACATTCAAAATCGTGGTCCCGTACAGTCAGCTTCGCAAGCAATGCGGCAACTCCGTAACCGTGCCGGTTATCAGAGCTGTCGCCGGAAATATGCTGGAAGCGTTGCGAAAATTTGAAGCAAACGATTCGCGTTTTCCCTATTAAAATAGCGCGAATATTTAATAAAAATTTTTATCGCAAGTCGGTTGCCTCAAGACCGAATCAAAAAATTCATGCGGCCATCGCCGAAAAAGCCTCGAATGTTCCTGAAGTCTGTTTGACGATCTCGGACGACTTTAGAACCGCGATCTTTCCAAAACGCTTCCATGACAGGAATTAATTTTGCTCGTAAAAAACTATGGGTCTTTTGGGGCGCCATTCCGGGCGCCCGCTATCGCCGCCTTAAACGCGAAAAAGGAGCCATAGCGTCGCTAGGGCTCCAGAAAATTTTGGTGGGTCATGCGGGGATCGAACCTGCGACTCACTGCTTAAAAGGCAGTTACTCTACCTACTGAGTTAATGACCCAACTTTTAAATATTATAAATCTTTTTTTATTTTGTCAACAGCGGGACGACAAATTTAAAAAAAGTCGGGCGTTGACGCGGGGGTAATTCCGGTTAATAATAAACGGATCGCGTATGCAAGAATATACTGGAAAGCCGCGTCCCGTCAAAAAGCCAGTTTTGCCCCAGCTCGATGGCGTTCTGGCGATCAACAAACCCTCCGGCCCCACCTCCGCCGCCTGCCTCAATCTTTTAAAAAGGCTTGGCCAGAAAAAGATCGGCCACGCGGGCACGCTGGATCCAATGGCGTCGGGCGGTTTAATCGTCCTCCTCGGTCAGGCGACGAAGCTCTCCTCTTTCATCATGGAAGCGGGTCATAAAGCTTATAAGGGAAAACTGCGTCTGGGGCTGACCACCGACACCTGGGATACCCAGGGCAAAATTCTGACCGAAGCGGACTGCTCCGGCGTAACGCCGGATATGATCAAGGACGAGCTCGCGCGTTGCGAAGGCGAGCTCGAGCAAATTGTGCCAGCCTATTCCGCCGCCAAACACAATGGCCAGCCGCTCTACAAACTCGCGCGAAAAGGCTTGCCAACTCCCGTTAAAAGCAAGACAATACATATTTATAAGGCGGGCATGCTCGATTTTAGCATGCCTTATGTTACTTTCCGCGTCATCTGCGGCTCCGGCTCCTATGTACGCTCCCTGGCCCACAGCTTGGGGACGCGACTTGGTTGCGGCGCCGTCCTCTCGGAATTGACGCGGGAATACAGTTACCCCTGCGGACTGGAATCGGCCCTCGATCCCGCGCGGATCGAGGCGGAGCCGGAGACCATAGCCGAAAACCTGTTGCCTCTTGAACAGGCTTTGCCAGACTGGACGAGAATAGAACTCTCCTCCCGCGAAGCGCTCTCAATCAGGCAAGGTCGCCCCATTCCGGCTCAAATCGCGCTTCCTCAAGGATCGATGGCTTTTTTGCTGGAAAAGGGCAAACCGCTCGCCATCGCCCGCCTGGTCGACGCCTTTTGGACCGTGCGCAGGGGATTATGGAATTGACAACCAAAGGAGAATCGCTGTGGTAATGGACGCCGAAGAAAAACTGGCCGTAATTTCAAAGTTCGCCAAACGCGAAGGCGACACGGGCTCGCCGGAAGTGCAAATCGCCTTGCTCACCGCGCGCATCGAGGGTCTGACCGAACATTTCAAAATTCACAAAAAGGACTTCCATTCGCGCACAGGTCTGCTAAAACTGGTAGGACACAGGCGCAAGCTTCTCAAGTATCTTAAGGAAAAGGATATTTCGCGCTACCGCGCCCTGATCGAACAGCTTGGCCTGCGCAAATAACCTCATTGGGGGAGACTGGCGTCTCCCCTTTCGCTTCTTCGCGCCGGAATGATATTTCCCATTAGCCCGGTCTCCCGGCCTGTCATTTTTTATTTTCGATATTCATATATAACCGGCTGATTCAGGCCTCGTCAGGATATTAATCTATGGCATCAGATATGTTTAATCCCAGCCGCGTCGTCGCGGTTGTCGGCGGCAAGGAAATTATCATGGAAGGCGGTCGCCTGGCCAATCAGGCCGCCGGAGCCGTATGGATCCAATGCGGCGGAACCGTGGTTCTGGCCACGGCCTGTTCGCAACCGCTCGAATTCGACAAGGGCTTTTTCCCGCTTACCGTGGAATATTCCGAAAAAATGTACGCCGCCGGACGTATTCCGGGCAGTTTTTTCCGGCGCGAAATTGGCCGTCCCTCGGAGAGGGAGACGCTTATCTCCAGGCTTATCGACAGACCCATCCGCCCGCTTTTTCCCAAAGGATTCAAGGACGAAGTGCAGATCCTGGCCAGCGTCATCTCCGCCGATCAGGAAAATGATCCGGATATTCTAGCCATGACCGGAGCCTCGGCCGCGCTGATGATCTCGCCCCTCCCCTTTGACGGGCCAATCGCCGGCGGCCGCATAGGCCGGATTAACGGTCAATTTATCCTCAATCCCAGCTTCGCCGAACTGGAACAGAGCGATTTGAACATAGTTTTCGCGGCCAGCGCCGACGCGCTGACCATGGTCGAAGGCGAGGCCAACTTCGTCCCGGAAGACGCGATTATCGACGCCCTGGAATGGGGTAGAAAGGAGATTCAGCCCCTTATCGCCGCCCAGTGGCAGTTGCGCGAGTTATGCGGCAAACCAAAAATAAGTTGCGAGACGCCGGAAGAAAACGAAGAGTTGCGACGCGAGGTCGAGGAGCTTGCCCTGGCTTCCGGCATGGAGCGAGCGCTGCGGATTCCGGAAAAAACGGCTCGGAAGGAGGCCCGGCAAAATGTCAAGAAGGCCGTCATAGCCGCGCTGGCCGAAAAACAGAAATTTCCCGAAGATCAAATTAAAAAGGCTCCCGAAATCCTCGGAGAGCTGGAAAAGAAACTGGTGCGGGCCCGCATTTTCAACGAAGGCGCGCGCATCGATGGCCGCGACGCGAAAACGGTGCGGCCGATCCAGATTCAGACAGGCGTGCTGCCCAGGGCGCACGGCTCCGCCCTGTTCAAGCGCGGCGAAACTCAATCGCTGGTGGTAACCACCCTTGGATCATCGACGGACGAGCAACGCGTCGACTCTCTTGGCGGCGACACGACAAAAAGGTTCATGCTTCACTATAATTTCCCGCCATTCAGCGTCGGCGAAGTAAAACCCACTCGCGTCTCCCGCCGCGAAATAGGCCACGGCGCCCTCGCCGAAAAATCCCTTCGCCCCGTTTTGCCGTCCGAAGAATCCTTTCCCTTCACCTTGCGCGTAGTCGCCGAAACAATGGAATCCAACGGCTCGTCGTCAATGGCCGCCGTATGCGGCGGCTCGCTCTCCTTGATGGACGCGGGCGTGCCCGTGTCCGACGCCATCGCCGGCGTGGCGATGGGCCTGATCAAGGAAGGGGACAAATTCGTCGTGCTGACGGATATCCTCGGCGACGAGGACGCGCTGGGCGATATGGATTTCAAAATCGCGGGCACAAAGGAAGGCGTGACAGGCGTGCAGATGGATATCAAGATCTCCGGCCTGACCACGGACATCATGCGCGAAGCCATGCGTCAGGCCCGGGAAGCGCGAATTCATATCCTGGACGAAATGGCGAAAGTCCTGGCCGCGCCGCGTCCCGAGCTTTCGCCCTACGCTCCGCAACACGCCGAAATTATGGTAAATCCGGATATCATCCGCCTGATTATCGGTCCGGGCGGCAAAAATATCAAAGCCATAACCCAGGCCACGGGCTCCGAAATCGATATTGACGATTCGGGCAAAATCTCCATCTTCGCGCCGTCCGCGGAGGCTCTGGAAAAAACGGCGGCCATGATCTCCTATTACGATCAGAAACCCGAAGTGGGGAAAAATTATCAGGGCAAAGTTCGCAAGCTCCTCGAAATTGGCGCGATAGTCGAAATTCTTCCCAGCGTCGAAGCCCTCGTGCATATCTCGCAACTCGATCTCCACAGGGTCGAGAACGTTGGCGACATAACGGCTTTGGGCGAGGATATGCTTGTTAAAGTAGTGGAGATCGCCGGCGAAAGAATACGAGCCAGCCGCAAGGCTGTCCTGCTCGAGGAGCAAGGCCACGAATGGTCGCCGGAAGACAGCGCGCGGCCCCCGCGCAAACCCAGGCCAGACGGGGATCGCAAGCCTGGAGACAAAGGACGGGAGCGGAACAGACCGCCCCGCAAACCGCGAACAGACGATAAAAAGGACGGCGAATAAAGAGCCTTTCGCCCGAAAGAGCGGCGCGGTCAACCAGAATAGCAAATTCGCATCCGGCCGCGACGCGAGATATAGACCGGAGGCTTAAGGCCCCCGGAAAAGATCTAGAAAGAGTTAGACATGTTTGGCAGAAAATCCAAAAAAAAGAACCGGCCGGAGCCGGAAAAGAAGGCCCCGGACACAGAACGGGCCCGCGCCGAAGGGCTGGGCGACGCCTGGATCGCGCTGACCGGCATGAATCCGGCGCCCCTCATTCCGCAGGTTGTAGGCACCGTCCTTACGGAAGGCGGCACGCGTCCTCCCTGGCAATGGGAGCGGCGCGACGAAGAGTTCAAATTGCTGGCCTGGCCGCAGGATCAGCCCGCGAGAGCGGCGGTGATCGTTTCCGGTCCGGCCGGAGGAGATTTACGACCGGTCACAGCCGTTCCATTGCTGGAGGGATTGCCCAACGATCTGGAAGTCGCGGACATTCATCCGCGTCCGGAAGGTCTTGGCGGCGACGTCGCCGTCAATGTGCTGGATGGCAAGAATCCTATGTGGTTCTTCGATCCTCTCTACAGCCGAGACAAGGACGATCTTACGCCCGGCGTGACGCACACATTCCAGCTGGCCGGTCTGGCGCTGTCCATTCGCCCGGCCCTGCTCGATCACATTACCCTGACCGACGGACCGCAATATCTGGCCTACGCCGAAGAATGGCTCGCCGCCAATCCCGGCAAAACAACAGCCGACGTCCCCCCCCTGAAACTGGATATCAGCGGCAAACACTTCATACTGCCCGGCAGATTTTACGGCGAATACCAGATCAGGGCCTTGATCGACAGGATTGACGAATGCCGCCTGGACAAAATGCCCATTAAAATCCTGTATCTGACTTTTCCCTTCGATAATCGTCCTCCCATGCTTCTGCCCCTTTATGTGTCCGAATACGTCCAAAAAGACGCCAAGCTGGAAGAAGGCAGGGAAATCGAGGCATATATATGGCTGGAAGGACGGGTGATAGATCTGGAAGCAACGTCGCCGGAGAGTAATGAGTCCTGATCCGGCGGGAGATAAGAGCAAAGCGCGTCCCTGGTACGAGGGGGAAAACAGGGACGCCTTGTTTTATCTCCTGGTCGCCGTCTTTTTTCTGGAACTGATCGTAGGCGGCGTCGCCTTCTTTTACGGAATTGTCCGCGCCGCCCCGGAAACCCCTGGCGGTCCTCCCATAGCCCGTTTCCCGTGGCTGGGCTGGATCATTTCGGCCGTCTCCGCTCCGGCGGCCTTTCTCCTGATTGTCCACGCGGCGGGCTCGCTCCTTGCCGGGAAACCCGCGCCCGAAGTAAACGGCGGCGACGAATTTGTGCCGGAACGAGCAAAACGCTTTTACGCAGCGGTCCGTCACGCTCCGGCAATAGTCGTGCTCGGGGCGCTTCTCGCTCTGGGCGCCGCGCTTTTCTTTATCGATGGCGCATTCCGTTTGCTTGTCGATTTCGGCTCCGCTCTCGCTCCGCATATACCCTGGCTCGCGGGCGCCTGTTGCGGTCTGCTGGCGTTTTGCTTCGCCGCCCGCGCTTTTCTGGCTTATCAACGACGCAAACTGGAGCTCGAGCACGAGTGGCGGCGGGAGGTGCTGGAGAAAACCGGTCTGATCATAACGAGCAAGCGCGAGGCTCTGGATCCAGCCGCCATAAAACCCCTCCCGCGCCCGGCTCCTCCCGCTATTCAGGCTCGCGTCATTGACGTCTCGTCAAATGAGGACGAAAAAGACCCTCCGGAATAACTGTTGTCAGGGAAGCCCCGCCGCTCCGCTATAGCAAATTTCGTTTGAAATTGTCCCTAACGGCGGAGTAAATCCGCCTTGGGACATTTTTCCCGTTTGGCGGAACTGGAGCGAGCGTCCTGGCGCGCTCCGTTTAGCGCGGCAAAACCGCCATAGCGCGGGCTATTTTCAATAGCCGCGCGCTATAGGATCGCAAGGATTCTTGACAAGGCCGAAGAAAACTAATAATCGAATTTAATAAGTCTCCCCCGCTTTGCGCTTTCTTATCCCCTGTCGCGAGATTTTTTATGTTCGAGCTTGTTCCGGATACCCAGGGCTCAACGCTGACATTGCTATTGAAGGGCGATCTGCTTTTCGAAGAGATAGTCGCTTTCAACGACAAGTTGCGCGAATATAGCAAAACTCCCAAAATTACGCATCTCGTCCTGGATTTGGCCGAAGTCCGGCAAATGGACAAGGCCGGTCTCGGAGCGCTCGTCAGTCTCAATACATCCATGCAAAGGTACGGGCGCAAGCTGGTTTTGCTTCATCCGTCGCCATATTTCCAGGGCCTGTTGCTGGAAGCCGAGATCGAAGGCTTTTTTCCAGTCTGCGAAAGTCTGGAGGAGCTTAAGGGTTTTATTCCGGAAAACAAACTGAAGGGAAGAGACTCCGACAAAAGATAAGGCTCCCAAATTGAAATATTATTTAAAGCATTTTTTCAATCCCGACCATGATCATCAGAACGCCAAGCCGGGCGGCGGCCTTGGCACGGACGAAAACGCCGACGTTTACAGCATGGGCTACGCCCAGAACGTGATTCCCGGCCAGTTGCTGGCCCAGATCGTTCCTCTGGATCAAGTCGCGGGAACGCCCGATCCCAGGTTTATCCGCAATTCCCCGGCTCTGCCGCAAGGCGCGAACACCGTTGTTCATCCCGATCACCCAGACTACCTTATAGCCGATTCCCGCGGTTATGTTTTCTATAACGAAGGCAAAATTACAGTAAAAGGGCTGCTCAATGTCCGCCAGAACGTGGATTTCCGCACGGGCAATATTTTCTTTGTGGGCGACATGGCGGTGCACGGCTCCGTGCGCTCCGGCTTTTCCGCGCAGGCGAACAACCTGCGCGTAAAGGGCATGGTCGAAGGGGGCATAGTTCGCGCCAGACGCGATTTGATGGTGGACGGAGGAGCGCGGGGGGGCTCCGGCCAGCATTGCCTGCTGGACGCCGGCGGCAAGCTCCTTTCGCCTTTCCTGGAAAAGGTGGAAGCGCGGGCGCGCGGCAATATGGCCATCGAAAAATATTGCCTTTATAGCACAGTGTACGCGGGCGCCAATATGATCGTGCGGGGCCAGATGTACGGCAGCGTCGTCA
>CAMWPE010000036.1 GCA_947176055.1 uncultured Desulfovibrio sp. | reverse complement strand
ATCCAGAAATCCGGCCTTTAAGGCCGACGTGTCCTTCGTTGGCAATTCCATGGTTCACAAGGTCGGAGCCCGTCTGAAAAAAGGCCGATTCCCGAAGCCTCTTCTGCTGGCTTTTCCGGAAGTTTCCGCCGCCTTTTCCAGCTCCGAGGAAAGGGATATCGCGCGTTTTCTCAAGGAAAAATTTCCAGCCGTTTACGCGGATTACATGAATCTTCCTGACAACGAAGCGCGCCTGGCTTACGAAACTGCCATGACCTGGCAGGCCACGCGGCTCTATCGCAACGACTGCGTCCGGAGGCTTTTGCCTTTCAAGCCGCTTATCGTCGGCGACGAGGGCTGGCGGGGCGAGTTTCGGCGCGAGCCCCTTCAGCCGCGCTATATGGAACCGGTGAGCTACTATACAGGTCTGCCCGGCTTTTACGGCAATTCCGCGATTAATTTCAACTGCACGTCCAAGCAGATGAAAGGAGCGGTGAATCAGCGGGTTTTCGACGCGCCGGCGGCGGGAGCTTTCGTGCTTTCCGACTGGCGCCCGCAAATCGCCAATCTGTTCGAAGAAGACGAAATCGCCTGTTATTCCGATCCGGATGAAATTCAGGATAAGGTCGCATATTATCTCGCCCATCCGGATGAGCGCAAAAAGATCGTAAAAAAGGCCAGGGCCCGGGTGCTGGCCCAGCATCAATGGAAGCATCGCGTGCAAACAATGCTTGAGGAGATGTCCAGGATATACGGGACGCCCGTCGCTCGATGAAACCGGCTCTTGTTATCCAGACACACCGCCTGGGCGACGTCATTTTGTCTTTTCCATTGATCGCGGATCTCCTGGCTACCGGAGCGCCGGTCATGGCGGTAGCCTCGCCCGGATTTTACGAGGAACTGGCCCCTTTCCTGCCTGGAGCCTCATTCCTGCCATCGACCTCCCTGCCCAAACTCGCGGGCATCGAGTTCTCTTCAATTCATAATTTAAGTTCGTCCCCGGAAGCGGCCATATTTGCCGGAAAAGCCAAAGCGGAAAAAAAATTCGGCTATATCCGTTCGGAGCGGGGGTTGATCGTAAACGGCTTCTGGCATCTATATCGAGCGGCTCTCACGCAGAATAACCGCCACAATACCTTCCATTGGTCAGATCTATATAGGCTGGACGAAAGTTTCCCCCTGATCAGGCGAACGCCGCCTTCGCGCGTAAAAGCGGGTTCCGGCAAAATCGGGCTTTTCATTGGCGCGAGCGAGGCGGCAAAACGTCCCGAAGCTCCGTTTTGGACGGATCTGATCCGTCGTCTGAAAACAAGAGGCCGCGCGCCCATTATCCTGGGGGGCGCGGCCGAAAAAGAAACAGGGGAGGCTATCGCCCGCGCCCTGCCCTTTCCGGTTCTCAATTTCGCCGGCAAGACCTCCATAGCGCAGCTTGCCAATATCCTGAAGTCGCTGGATCTGTTTGTCACGCCGGACACGGGTCCAATGCATCTCGCCAACTGGCTGGGAACGCCAGTTCTGAATCTCTCCATGGGCAATGTAAACGCCGCGGAGACCGGACCCGGCTCCCCCGGCCAACTGGTAGTCTCGGCCGCCATGTCCTGTTACGGTTGCTGGCAATGCCATCGAGGTAAGGTCTATTGTAAAAAATCCTTCACCGGCGCGGCGATCGCCGCTCTCGCGGACGAAACGCTGCGCGGAGCGACGTCGCCCCCGGCGCGAGGCGGGTTGCGGCTCGCGACAATGGAACTCGAGCCGGAAACCGGCGCGCTCGCCCTGAAAAAACCGCTTACCGTCGCTTCGGAGCTCGACAATTTCTGGCGCGCCGCCTTTCTGGATCTCGCGGGCGCGAAAAAGATGGATCCGCCTGCCTCCCCGGGGTTAAGCGACGCCCTCGCGAAAGGCGTCCGCTTATCGCTGAAAGACATGCTCGCCGATCTCGCGCTGGCGACGAAATTTTCCCGCGAGCCGGACGATAATTTCTGGCGTCGCCGGCCCGCTCATTCCCGTTTGTTCGCCGGTTTTATCCATATGTATTTGCAGAACGAATCGTATTCTCCGTCAGCCTTCCGCCAGAGTCTCGCTCTAATTGAGCGCATCGACGGATTTCTCGCGGCCACTCCCGCCCGCCTTTAGTCCTCCGCCAGTTTTTATCAAATTTTAATAAATATTTGCCCGCTGTTAACCGATCCGCGCGTTTTGGCACGCTCCTTGAAAAGAAAATCGCGCAAGGAGTGTATCATGCAATTTTTTCCTGTAAGCGACGCGTTTGACGGAGCCGGGGTGTTCGCTCCCATGAATAGCGGCAAGGGCGAAAAGTTCATGTCCGCCATGGAAGACGCCCTCGGCGCGGTTCGCGACGGCGACAATGTCTCCGCGTCTTCGGCCCTGAACGACGCTTCCGCCGGACCGCTGGTCGAGAGTCCGTACACTCGTCATACGACCGACGGCGTAACATATACATTAAGCGAAGTATGTTTCTCCAAAAACGAGCTTCTGGAATTGCGCCGCCAACTAATAAAGGAAGGCGCGCCCGAAGCCAGCCTGAAGCAGTTCGACGTCCTCGCGGATCAGCCGGACGGAGCGACTCTCGCGCAGGTCATGGCCAGTCTCATGGGCGGGCAGAATCAATATTCCCTGACCGAGCAAGACGAGCATACTATAACGGCTCTTCTGGGCCAGATTGATCCCTCGGGCAGTTTGGCGACCAGCGTTCTGGACTTCATGCGCGAAGGCCGGAGCGGCGACGCCATGGATTTACTTCAGGACGCGCTAGGCAAGATGGGATCCGCCGACACACTGGATGTCGACGCGGACGCTCTTGTCGCGCTTGGCCGCGGCATGGGACTTAATCAATCTACCATCCAGAGTCTTGTTGACAATTTGGGAGGCGCATCCAGTCTGTCTCTCAACGGCGCTCAATTTGATCAGCTCCTGAATCCGGCAAAATCGCAGATTATGGACGACGCGGCGCAGGCTCAAAAACTTGCCGACGCCCTTGACAAAACGCTGAAGCCCATGATCTCCAAGGCCCGGGCCCGCATGGAAAAGGAACAGGCCGCGGCCCAGCTGGAGGATCGGAGGATCGCGCAGAGCCGGATTTTGATTGACAAAACCGTGCAGGAGAACAGCCGCAAAACCATCGATGACACGGTAACCGGCGAAACGGTTAAATCAGGCGAAGCGGAAAAACCCGGGGAAATCCTCGCCAGGATCAACAAAGATTCCATGAACAAGACGGCCAACGCCGAAATCCGCCAAGACGGCGACGCCGACCCCAGGGTGGCGGTTCGCGAAAACCTCAAGGAAACGGTCGCGAGACAGTTCGCGGAAGACGGGGACGAGTCCGGCGCCGGCGAATTGTTCGATAAAAAGGGCGACAATGGCTGGGGCGCGTTGCTTGGCAAAATCGAAACGAAGGCCCAGGCTCCCATTCAGCAGATTAATTTCGCGGCGACCAGCATGTTCGAAGGCCAGGCCGGAGCCGAGAATCTCGCGAATATCGAGCAAAGAATCCCGAATCTGCCAGCTCATCTGGCCGGACAGGTCGAGCAGGGCCTGCTTACGGCCATGCGCGACGGATCCACGCGCCTTGATCTACAGTTGCATCCCGCCGAGCTGGGCAATATCACCATCTCCCTTGTGGCCCGCAACGGCGAACTGACAGCCCAGATCCGTTCGGAAAGGACAGAGACGGCGGAAATGATCCAGCGTCAGCTAGAAACGGTGCGCGTCAGCCTCGAAGAGCAGGGCATCAAGGTGGACAAGCTGGAAGTGCAACTTCAGGACAACAGAGAAAATTTCCAGGACGCTTTCCTGAATCTGGGCGATCACAACGCCCGACGGGAACATGACGCCCGCAGGCAGGAAATGGCGCGCATTCGCAATCTGGCGGCTTTGCGCGGCAACGGGGAAAATATTTCCGATGCCGGATTGGCACAAAGTATGCATGATTTAGGGCGAACGGCGAGATACGCGGGCGCCGCCCTGCATGTCATAGCCTAGTCAATACGGAGAGAAATAAAATGTCCGCCATAACCCAAGCGATAACCCAGACAAATAACGAATTCAATCAGGCGCTGTCCAAGCAGACTGGCAGCACTCTGGATAAAGATTCCTTCATGTTGCTTTTGGTCACCCAGTTCAAGTATCAGGATCCGCTCAATCCGATGGACGACAAGGAGTTCATCTCCCAGATGGCCCAGTTCTCCAGCCTCGAGCAGATGATGAACATGAACGAGAGCATGGAAGGACTTACGGAAGCAACAAACAACCAGACGCTCATCAACGCCACTTCCTACATTGGCAAGCAGGTCAGCGTCGCCGGCAACACCATAGGCAAGGTTACCGACGCGACGGGAGTGTCAACCATCAGTACGTTCCGCTACGCTTTCGGCGACAATGTGACGAAGGGCACCTTGAGCGTAAAAGACGGAAACGGCAATACTATTTATACGGAAGATCTCGCCGGCAAGCAGGCCGGGGTAACTTTCGAGTTCAACTGGGATGGCAAGAATGGAGCCGGACTCCCGGCGGACGACGGCGTATATACGGTAACTCTGTCCGCTTTCAACTCCAGCGGCGAAGCGGTCCTGTCGGATCAGGTTGTGGACGCCACGGTTACCGGCCTTGTCAATCAGAATGGCAGCGTTTACCTCGGCATGGACGGCGGCCAGTTGCTTGAACTGTCAAATATCCGTCAGGTTACCTTGCCGAAGACCGTCGCCAACGCGCCCCTGAATCCCGACGAAGGCTCGAACGACTCCGAAGGAGGAGTCGGAGAGGGATCAACGGAAGCGGGCGACAGCTCCGCGGGAGCGGAGGGCGACAGCTCCGTAGCCGAAGGCGACACGGAAAATCCCGAAAACACTGGCAACGAGGACGCGGCCAACGGAGCCGCCTAATATAAAACAATAACGAAGCGACTCCCCGCGTCGCAAAAATAAGAAATTTTTTCGGAGGAAGTTATGGGTCTTTCAGCTAGCATGTGGACAAGCGTTTCCGGTTTACTCGCTCACGGCTAAAAAATGAACGTGGTGGGCAACAATATAGCCAACGTCAGCACCATCGGTTTCAAGGGTCAGCGCGTGGATTTCAATGATTATCTGTATGTAAACGGCGGCTCCACCAGCGGCCCCACCCAGATAGGCGCCGGCGTTTCCACCTACGCGGTAATCGGAGACTTTTCGCAGGGATCCCTGGAAACCACCAACTCCGGCACGGACATAGCCATTGACGGCGAAGGTTTCTTCAAGGTTCGCAAGCCCAATACGGATCAGATGTATTACACCCGCGCCGGCGACTTCTATTTCAACGCCGACCGCCAGTTGCAGAACCCCGAAGGCTATCGCCTGCAGGGCTGGAAAGTGGATTCCAGCAGAAGCAATATTTCTTTCAAGAAGGATTCCATCAACCTGGGCGAAAACACGACCAACGAATCGCCTTACCTGGGATCCGGCACGCCCAAGGACATCGTGCTTGACTCCTGGCATCTGCAACCGCAACGCACGACCAGCGTCAGCATGACCATGGGCCTGACCAATATGGACGGCTATGATCGCATGACCGAGGCCAGCAAGCCCCTGACGGCCCTGTTTGATCAGTGGGATGGCACGAAGAATCCGCCTTTGGCCACCAATTCCTACGCGACCAGCTCTTCCATCAAGGTTTACGACGAAGCTGGAACTCCGCATGAATTGACGACTTATTTTGACCAGGTATCCACCAAGTCCGACAAATACCAGTTTGAGGGACTGCCGGCCGGCTACACCGTGTACGAATACATTGTGACCATGGATCCCTCCGAGGACAACCGCACCTATGGCGGCGTGGGATACGACAAGGAAACCAATACCTGGGCCCAGGATCCCAAATCCTTCCAGGATACCCAGGCCGCCGGTATGCTCATGGCCGGTCTGATGATCTTTGACGCCGGCGGAAACCTTGTAAACCAGTCCGCCTACAGCTACGGCGCGACGGATACTCCGGCCACGAACAACCAGTGCGCTCTGGATCCGACGCAACTGGGCAGCTGGCAGACTACGAAATTCTCCAGCAACGGCTTGCCCACTTTCTGCGCCAACTTCACGGGTCAGCCTCTGGCCAACAGCGTGAGCGAAAACGACGGCGGCAATCCGCCCATGGTCGAAGGTTTCATTACGGATATCAACTTCGGTATCCGCAACCTGGGCGGCGATCCCAACGACTGGAAATTGAACAATAACATGAACTCCATGGCGGATCTGGCCGGAACGGATCTCGATGGCGACGGCGTCTATGAGATAGCTTACGCTAATATACCGAAGTTCAGCTCCGTGGACGCCGATCCCGAATCGAGCAAGACCATCAGCGGCTCCTCGGTTACGCAGGACGCCACTCAAAACGGCTACACCTACGGCGTATTGAGCGGCACGAACATCACCAACGACGGCGTAGTTTACGGCTATTACGACAACGGCGAGACCATTCCGCTCTACCAGATCGCCCTGTACGATTTCCATAACAAGCAGGGTCTGCGCCGCGAAGGCGGAAACCTCTACGCCGCGACGAAAGAATCCGGCGAAGCGCGCCAGGGTGTGGCGGGCGACAACGGCTTCGGCGTAACCCGCTCATACAACATTGAAGGCTCCAACGTTGACATGAGCCGAGAATTCGTGAACATGATCACCACGCAGCGCGGCTTTCAGGCCAACTCCAAAGGCATCACGACGGTTGACACCATGCTGGAGACTGTCATCGGCATGAAGAGATAACAATAACTTCCTGATAACGGCGCCCCCGCGCGGGGCGGGAGCGCCGGCGGATCTGTCAGGTCAAAGATATTCTCCCCGCTTGAAAAACGCCCGGGCAATAAGCCTGGGCGTTTTTCTGTTTTAAACGCCTTTCCTTAGCCTGGATTAGCCTCTTCTCCGCTCCACTCCAATAAGGCGTGAAAAAAGCGATCGTCTCATGGCGAACTTTCGCTCCGCGCGGCAAAAAGCGCCGCCGCTTCCGGCCTTGTTTTCGTCTCTGACGCTTCCGCGCGTTTTTTCAGGCATCGATTACCCATACGCGACGCGATTGTTCAGGCGATGTTGAAGCGCGCGTTTGTCGTTAATAACCGCCGCGCGTATAAATAGCCGCGAATACCGTCCCATGACGAATTGGTTCAGGCTCGCGGGATCGGCGTTTTTTCAAATGGCGTCAAAATTTTGAATCAATCTATCAACTCCGAAGCCCGATTATTTCCCCGCATGTTTTTGGCAAGCGACTCATCCCGTTTTAGCCCATTATCTATAAATTATCATTTGCCTAAAAAACGATTCATTATTGAGATAAACTTCCCGAGGACATTTTTGAGAAAGCCGTCATAGCGAGGACTATTTTTTAATGACGTCGCCCTATGGCAATTCTTGCGGGAGCGTTTTGCGGCGGGATTCTTTCGGAAGCGCGACCGGAGGCGGAAAAAGCCGCCATGCGTCCGGGTCAGGTTGGACCCCGCTAGCGAGGCCAGATTTGCCGGAAAGGTCGTCGTCCGGCCGCAACGGCGCAAAACGGCGTTCCTGGCTTCTAAAGGCTTCGTTGCTCGTCGCCATGGCCCGAGAACGTCGTTCTTTCGCGCCCCTCCTTTCCGCGTCAAAAGGACTTTCCCGCGCGGAATCCAGGTATCAGGCGGGTTTTGTCTGTATCGCGCGGTTTCGTCGCTTTGCCATGGACTCTTGAGCCGTCCTCCCACGTTGTAATGTTGCCGACTAGCGTCGCGCTTCTCGCGCGAGGCGCTTTAACTAGTCCCAGGCGCCGGAAAATCTGGCCAAAACCGCGTTTCGCGCGGGAAATCTTTGCCAAAAAATCGACTGATTTACCGGGCAAATCTTGCCATTAAATTGGGCTTTTTCAATAATATACCTAATTAATTAGCTTAAATTGTTTTGGCATATGCGTTGCAACAATGGGGGCACAGCTAAAACAACCACCCCAGGAGGAAATTGATATGTCTTTGGTCGTCAACAATAACCTTATGGCCGCTAACACAGCTAGAACTCTCAATCAGCATTATGGCCGTCTGCAGACTTCCACCCAGCGTCTTTCTTCCGGCATGCGCATCAACAGCGCCGCCGACGACGCCGCCGGTCTCGCGATCCGCGAATTGCAGCGCGCCGATATAGCCGCCTTGCAACAGGGCGCCCGCAACGCCAACGACGCCATCTCCATGATCCAGACCGCCGACGGCGCGCTGGGCGTAATTGACGAAAAACTTATTCGCCTGAAAGAGCTTGCCGAACAGGCCGCCACGGGCACATACGACTCGACCCAGCGTCTGATGATCGAGTCCGAATATCAGGCGATGGCTTCGGAAATCACCCGTATCGCCAACGCCACCGACTTCAACGGCATCAAATTGCTCGACGGCTCCCTGTCCGGAGCGCATAAAGGCGACGGAGCGAGCGCCGGACCTAATGGCGACGGCAAGAAGGCTGACGGATCCGTCGATTTGAACTCCACCGGCAAGATGAAGATCCACTTTGGCACCGGCAACGATTCCGCGGAAGACTATTACTACGTAACCATCGGCGACTGCACCGCCTCCGCCCTGGGCGTGGGCAATCAGGCCGGAATCGACTCCGACGGCTACACCGTGTCCACTCAGGAAGCCGCCCAGAAGGCTCTCGTAGGCATCAACAACGCCATTGTTTCCAAGGACAAGATTCGCGCGCACCTTGGCGCCATGCAGAATCGCCTGGAAAACACCATCACAAATCTCAACGTGCAGGCCGAAAACCTGCAGGCCGCCGAATCCAGAATTTCGGATGTGGACGTGGCGACTGAAATGACCCAGTTCGTCCGCAACCAGATCCTTACTCAGTCAGCGGTAGCCATGCTTGGCCAGGCGAATTCCTTGCCCCAGATGGCCATGCAGCTCATTGGCGGATAAGACTGACTGAAAGCGGCTGTGGCAGACCAAAGACAGGGCCCGACGGGCGTCGGGCCTCGTCTAAAAATGGTCCCGCGGCGGATCCGGTTGAAACAATGAAATCTTTATATACCCATAATTCAAAATCAGGCGCGGGCGCTACACCGCGAACCGCCCTGAAATATTATGGGTTTTCTCTTTTTAGAACGGCGATGGCCTCCGCGGCCGCGTCCTGTTCGGCCTTTTTGCGACCGGTGTTGCTCGCGCGGAATTTTCGCCCGTCGGGCAGACGAACGCTGACTTCAAAAATTCTAGCGTGTTCGGCTCCGCTCGCGTTTTCCAGCGCGTAAACCGGAGCGGCGCGATATAGATTCTGGCAAATTTGCTGCAACAGGGACTTGTGGTCCCTTTTTTGTTTCTTCAGCGGCTGTCGCGGCCACTGTCCGGAAAATATTTTCCCTACGCTTTGTCGCGCGGCATCGTAGCCGCCGTCCTCGTATATGGCTCCCAGCGCGGCTTCCAGCGCGTCGCTTACCACGCTTTGCCGTCCCCTGCCTCCCTGTTTTTCTTCGCCGGCGCCCAGCCGGACGTATTGATCCAGACCCAGTTCGCGGGCCAGGGCAAACAGATTCTCGCCGCTCGCCAGGCGCGCCCGCATGCGCGTCAGCTCCCCTTCCCGAGCGTCGGGAAACCGGATATACAGATATTCGGACAGGCATAGCTCCAGAACCGCGTCTCCCAAAAATTCCTGCCTTTCGTTATGCCATTCGCTCCGCCCTGATTCGTTAGCCCGGGAGGAATGAGTCAGCGCCCTCTCCAGCAAATGGGGATTGCGGAATCTATATCCGAATTTTTCCTCAATAAAAGCCAGCGCGTCCGCTAATCCTTTGACCCCTGTCTTATCCATATTTTCTCCGTTATTTAGCGAAATTTATTGTCGTCCGTCCGGCGGAGCGCTTGACACAAGCCAATAAGGAATTTACCTGAATGAGAAGTCAATTTAAAGAAGGAGATCTTCATGGCCTACGATATCCGCTTGATGAAACTGGTTACGGGCGAACTCGTTATCGGCAAATATCAGGAAGACAGCGACAGCCTCAACGATGTGGCCGCTATCCAGACCATTCCCTCGCAACAGGGAGTGCAGATGATGATGTTGCCTTTCGGCTATCCTTTCGAGTCCGATTTTACCGGCGTCATCGACGGCAAATTCTTTCTTTACCGTTATTCCAACACTCCTAAAGAATTGCAGGATAAATATATCGAAGCCTGCACAAACCTGACCGTTTCCGGCGGCCTTGGCAAATTGCAATTTGGAAGCGGCGCGGATCCGGCCAGCCCCAGCGGCCTCATTACTAAATAAATTTATCCGGCGGTCTCTGACCGCCTTTTTCGCGTCCGGCGATGCCCGCCGATTCTCTGGATCTTTTGCGCGAACTGGCCGCGATTCTGGACGACGCGCGGGATTTGCCCGTCGTCCTCGACTCCTTCCTCAAAACGCTCGCCAAGGGCAGGGCGCTCTCCCGTTGCGTCGTAACCCTGATCGATCCCGACGACGGCCAGATTCGCATAGAAGCCGCTTACGGTCTAAATGCCATCGAGCGCGAGCGGGGCGCGTACGCGCCGGGCGAAGGAGTGACGGGAGCGGTTGTCGCGCATGGCGAGTCCATTGGCGTAGCGGACGTCAGCCGCGAGCCGCTATTCCTCAACCGCGCCTGTCGCCGGGATCTGACTCGCGAAAGCGCGTCATTCGTTTGCGTCCCAATCAAATCGCGCGGCGAAGCCGTGGGCGCGCTTTCCATAGAATTTCCCGAAGACGCGTCGCGAAAACTCGACGAAGAAACGCGCTTCGTTGCCATCGCCGCCTCTCTCCTCGCGCGAATCGTCGGCGAAAGCGCGGCGCGCAAAGAGCGCGGATCCGACAAAACCGCCTTTGCCCGCGCGGCCGGCATGCTCTCTCCCGCCATCAGGCAGGTTTACGATCAAATCCGTATAGTCGCGCCCTCGGCGACGACCGTCCTGCTTCTTGGCGAGTCGGGCACAGGCAAAGAACTCGCGCCGCGCGCCATACACGAAAGCAGCCCGCGCGCTTCGAAGCCTTTTGTTTCCCTTGATTGCGCCGCTTTGCCGGTAAATCTCATCGAGAGCGAGCTTTTTGGCCATGAGCGCGGAGCTTTTACCGGAGCGGACAGTCCGCGCAAGGGACGATTCGAACTTGCGGACGGCGGAACCCTGTTCCTGGATGAAATAGGCGAATTGCCCCTCCTGGCCCAGGCCAAATTATTGCGCGCCCTGCGGGACAAATCATTCGAGCCCCTGGGAAGCGCGCGTACCCGGCGGGTTGATATCCGGTTAATCGCGGCTACCAACCGCAATCTCGCCGCGATGGTCGAAGCCGGAACTTTTCGCGGGGATCTATATTACAGGCTGAATGTTTTTCCCATCCGTCTGCCACCCTTGCGCGAAAGAAAGGAAGACATCCTGCCACTGGCCATATTCTTTCTCAAACGTTGCGCCGCCCGCGACGGCAAAGCTCCGCCCAGACTTTCCCCCGACGCGATGGAGATCCTGCAAAACTACGCGTGGCCTGGAAACGCGCGCGAGCTGGAGAACTGCATGGAGCGGGCCTGGCTACTCCTCGGTTCCGGCAATGCGCTCTTTCCCGATTATCTTCCCGCGGAGTCCCGCGAAAACAGGACCCGAAAAGACGCGCGCGCCAGGGAAACCTTGCGCGAAAAGCTGGACCGTCTGGAAAAAGATTGCCTTTTGGACGCTCTCCGGGACAACGGAGGCAATATGAAAAAAGCCGCCGCCGCTCTTGGCCTGACCGAAAGAATCATGGGCTTGCGCGCGAAAAAATACGCCCTGAATTGCAAGGCTTTTCGCGGCGACGCGAGCTAAAGCTCGCCAATCAAAACTTTCCATACGAGCGTTAAATAATTTCGCTCCTGTGCCCCTTGCCGTCGCGCTAAATTTCCTTTAAGCGAAGATTTATTAAAGCCCTTCGCGTCAAATTTGCTGTCTGGGCGGAACGGGCATACCCGCGGCCGCGCCGCCCGCCTGAGCCAAAGCGCGAAGTTGCTTTAGCGATTCTTCCATGGTTTGCGGATCGCCCACGTCCTGACATAGGAAAGCGTTAATCGCCGGCATGGCCGCGATGGCCTCGTCTATCTCCGGGTTGCTGCCTTTCGCGTAGGCGCCGATATTGACCATATCCTCCACTTTCCTGTACACGCTCATTCGTCGCGTAACAACGCGGCCGGCCAGGATGTCCTCGCGCGGGAGAATATCCGAACGCAGACGGCTGATGGATCTCAAAGCGTCGATTGCCGGAAAATGTCCCTGATCGGCCAGATCGCGGGTAAGGACGATATGGCCGTCGAGAATCGAGCGCACCGAGTCCGCGATAGGCTCGTTAAAGTCGTCGCCATCGACCAGAACTGTATAAATACCGGTTATCGTGCCTTTCTCCGATCGTCCCGCCCGCTCCAGGAGCTTTGGCAACTGCGCGAAAACGGATGGCGTATAACCCTTGGTTGTCGGCGGCTCGCCAATGGCTAGTCCCACTTCCCGCGCCGCCATGGCAAAGCGCGTGACCGAATCCATCATCAATAGCACGTCCATGCCCTTGTCCCGGAAATATTCGGAAACGGAGGTCGCCGCGTACGCGGCCCTCATCCTCACCAAAGGCGATTGATCGGAGGTAGCTATCACGAGCACGGATCTGGCCATTCCTTCCGGACCCAGGTCGCGTTCCATAAATTCGACCACCTCGCGTCCGCGCTCGCCAATGAGGGCGATTACGTTGACGTCGGCCTTTGTATAACGGGCCATCATGCCCATCAGCGTGGATTTGCCCACGCCAGATCCGGCCATAATGCCTACGCGCTGCCCTTTGCCCAGGGTGATAAGGCTATTGATGCAACGCACTCCGACATCGAGAGTCTCGGTAATTCGAGGTCTTTTTAAAGGGCTGGGGGGATCCGTGTACAACGGCGCCAGCTCCGGTTGCCATAATTTTTTGGCTTTTTCCGCCCAGTCAGGCACGAAAGGCGCCTGCGCCTGGATTTGCTTCTCGAAATCCGCCTTCTCGCTGTCTCCAGCCGGAACCGGAGGAGAGTAAATTTCGGAACTTACCGCGGGTCCGGCGTCCAGAGGCGATCCGAAAGCGTCGAAAGCGCGCCCCAGCAAATCTGGACCGGCGGGAAACACCGGCGGCAGGCTGGTGTTGCGGATCAGACTGCCCGGTCGTATGCCGCGCATATCGCCGTAAGGCATGAAAAGCAAATTATTGTCACGGAAACCGACTACTTCCGCGGCGATGCCTTCGCCTTCGCCTTCAGGTATCATATGGCACACGGCGCCCAGGGGAGCGCGCAACCCGGCTCCCTCCGCCACAAGACCGACCACCTTATTGACTTTGCCGTAAACTTTCGCGGGGGACGTCTGGCGCAAGAGTCGGACGCAAGCCCCGGGATCGAGCTTCATAGAAAACCCCCCTCCGCGAGAGCGGCCGGATCGGGCGGCTCGGTATTTTTAGGCGGCGCGATCGGTTTCGTCGGCTTTGAGGAGCCGATTGTTTCCGGAATTTCCGGCGCGGGCGTTGGCGGAGTCTCCGCGTCCGGTTCATCGAGAGGGAAAAATTCTTCGTCGAGTTCCTCGTAGCTTGGTTGCCCAGGTTCAGGAGCCGGTCTCGCCGATACTGGCGCGGGTTCGCCATCTATCTCCGCCGAGGGCTCGAGTTCATCCTCCAGCGCTTCCATTTCCAGTTCGCTCAAAACTTCCGCGCCGTCGGGCCTTCCGTCGTCCTCCGGGTTGCTTACAGATTCTTCTTCTCCGGCAAAAGTTGCTTCTACCGTTGTCCCGTCCGCGTCCGTTTCCAAAATTCCTTCCTGGCCTAAAGCATCCGCGA
>CAMWPE010000035.1 GCA_947176055.1 uncultured Desulfovibrio sp. | reverse complement strand
CTGTTCCTATAGTGCCGACAGAGCCTAGACTTGACCTTGAACTTGATGACGAGTTAATCCAGATTCCCGATAATTGGAAAAATTTAAAAAGATTAAAAGATTTGCGACTTGGCTATAGCGACTTCGAGAAATTCTCGGAGGTTATTGGTCAATTATCATCTCTGGGGTCATTTTCATACGATTCCGGAATTTATATTGATGATAAAGCAATCGCGACTTTAGCCAAACTACCCTTATTAAAAAAGCTGGCTTTTACTAAAATGGTGCCTCCGGGGGATCTCCCCATTGATTCAGAGAAAGAATACTCTTTTATTTTTCCGGAATCTTTGGGTCAACTTGAATGCCTGGAAGAGCTCGATTTATCTACGAATGTGGAAATGTCGGCTTTGCCTGAGTCCATTAAGTATTTAAAAAATTTAAAGAAACTAACCTTAAGTAATGACGATAGCGACGTATGGACTATACAACTGGATAGTATACCAACTACAATAGGGGAACTGACCAACCTTGAAGAACTTAAACTTTTCGGCCTGGTCAACCTCTCGCTACTTCCTGAGAGTATAATAAATTTAAATAAATTAAGGGTATTAGATATAAGAGAAACCGATATTCAACATATAAATTTGACGCATTATCAACTTACCCGCCTTGAATGGCTTGGCGTAAATTATCCATTTGCGCCGCTCACTCAATGTCATTCCCTTAAAGAATTGAATTATCTATTAGGGGACGCCTTCTTATTCAGGGGGAAATTTTATAAGACTAGCGCGAAAAAACCTTTTGATAGAAAAGATTTGGAGCCATTAACTAATCTATCGAGCTTGGAGAAGCTTTATATTCACGGAGGAATTCTTACCGGCACACATTTTCTAACAGAATTAACACATCTTGAAGAACTCGGGTTGAGCTCTAATTTCAGCTTCCTTCCCGCAAATATCGATAAACTGCAAAAACTGCGAAGACTGAATATCTGGGGCGCGACAGCTTTAACCTCCCTGCCCGAAACCCTCGCATTAATCCCCGCTCTTAAATATATACGTTGCGCTTCTTGCGGGATAAAAGAGCCTCCGGCATGGCTGAAGGACAGACCGGATATCAAATTTGAAATAGAGTAAAAAGGGGAGCCGACCGGATCTGTTCCGCTTTTCAATTCAGGCCTGACGCTCGCCCGACGCCTCTCCTCACATCGCGCTCAAATTATACTGATCTTTCCAGTCGCTCACATCCCTGATCATCAAGGCGATTACGCTCATGGCGATTTCGCGCCTGACGTCCGCGTCCTTCGTCCCCTGGAATTTCTCATAGGCCAGCGCGAAGCTGACATAAATGTTATGCGAGCGGATAGCAAGGCGTCTGAGCTCCGCCGTCTGGACTATCCCCTGCGCGGACGCGGCCGCCGCCGGCGCGAGCGTACTGACAAAACTGATAGCCGGATCAAACATCGACATGTCAAAAATCAGCGTGGTCGCGAAGCGACCGCCGATTACAAGCAGGGAGAGATAAAAGAGGCCTTGGCCGATCATCTCCAGGGAATTGGCTACCAGACCGCTCTTCAGGTTGTTGCGCTTATGATAGCAGGCCTGGGAATAAATGAGGTAGGATCCGATGTCCGCGAAACGGCTCTCCAGATC
Organism: uncultured Desulfovibrio sp.; assembly: GCA_947176055.1. Lineage (GTDB taxonomy): Bacteria > Desulfobacterota > Desulfovibrionia > Desulfovibrionales > Desulfovibrionaceae > Desulfovibrio. The sequence goes on along the minus strand of CAMWPE010000035.1, from coordinate 12,327 downwards.
AGCCTCGTCTCCATAATTGATCGAGGCTAACCCGAAGGCCCGAATCGCATTCCGCAAATAGTACTCGCTCCAGCTTGTACGCGCGTCTTGCGTATAAAGAGACTCGCCGCTCTCCCCCCGCGGACAGACGAGACCGAGACTGGCGGTAATTGTGTCGCAACGCAGGACTTCGGCGATATAGCGGTAAGTCGTCAGTTTTTCCAGCCACCCCGCTTTTCTGGCCCTGCGCATATTTAGAAGGGAGAAGGCCAGAAAGGCGGTTTCACAGACAGCGAAGAGCAGGAGAAGAGGATGTCGCCAGGCTCCGGATGGAGCGAAGACCGTTACGGCTCCGAAAAGCACAGCCAAAAGACTCATTAAAGCAAGCCCAAGGAACGAAGAGCGATAGCGCGCGGCATAATTGTTGGCCATGCGATCAAAAATCTGGAAATCCGCGCGCGTCTCCTCGCGATATGGTCCTCCGTCCACATTCCGCAATTTTTCCCGGACGACAAGATTCTGGAACCAGTTCCAGGCGTTGGCCAACGGCGGCAAGTCCTTCCGCGTATTCCGGATCAAATCATTCTTTACGGCCAGAAGCTCGCGCCCTGTTTTGGTCCCGGACAGGCCCCATTTTTTTAATATAACCTCCCGGACGGTGGCCGGCTTGCAATCCGGAGCGAAAAGATCTTCGCGACAGCTCAATACGCGGACTGGCCGGTCGGCGCCCGCGTCGATTACGCAGACGGGAACGCCGGCGTTCAGGGCGCGCAAGACAGTGTCGTAAGTGCCCCCGGGCGCCGTCTGGGATTTCCCATTCCAGATGGCGACAAGAATATCGCTCTGACCAAGCATGGCCAGACTGGCTTCGAGGTAAGCGTCCTGGCGAAAAACGCGGGCAAAGTCGTCCTCGCCCAACGGATCGAAGTCAATGCCCAGGACTTCGAGATTCGCGGAAGGGCGCGGCGAGAATTCGACAGCGCTTTCGGCGCGGGCGCAAAACGCTTTCAGCTCCGCCCTCGATGTCTCCCGATCCGGGTCCGCCAGATCCATGGCGTTGACCGGGCTTTCGACCGGAAATGGCAAAAAAGCCTGCAGCCTGTAACCGGCCTCGAGCGCCTTTTTCGCGGCCAGCCGGTCCGCGCCTTCGGAAAGACAGGACGCGAGCCGCAATACGGGTTCATCCCCGAAAACGCCGAACTCCGCTCCCCCCGCCGAAATCTCCCCGGCAGCGGAGCGAATTTCGGCGAAGATCCGACCAAGCTCCGCCTCGATTCGCTCAAGCCGCTCCGGCGGCGGGCGTCTATGACCGGTTACGCCGACCGTCAGCGCGAAGGCCGGCAAAAAGGCGCGCGTTATTTGAGCTTCAGCGTCTTCCATGCCTTTTCCAGTTCCTCGTCAATGCCATAGTCGTAGTTTTCGGCCAGCTCCAGCGCCTTTTCCAGCGTTTCCTTCGCCTTTTTCTTGTTCCCGGTCCGCAAGTAAGCCAGACCGGCGCTCTTCCAGGCGGGAAAGACCATCCAGACCGACGGAGCATTCTCGTCATCTCCCTCGTAATCCGCGTAGATTTCTTTCTCTATGGCCTCGTAAGATTTAATGCACTCGTCAAAACGTCCCAGCCTATAAAGCAAGGCCGCGACAAGAATATCATTTTCAATCTCCAGGCTACCGCGCCAGACGCGAAATACCTTTAGGCTTCTGACGCCGGCCTGGGCCAGCTCCAGCGCGCGCTCCGCGTCCCTCTCATTGATCCACAGCTGAAAGGCCAGAGTCAGGGACGCGCTCGCGTATTCCTCGGAATCTTTGCCGAAATGTCTTTCCGCCAAAGCGATCGCCTTTTCCGCGACCTGGACGAGATCATATTTTAAAATTTTATTGACGAGCAGAAAATTCCTGTAGATTTGATAGAGAACGGGATCCTCGATCCCCAAAGCCCGCTCGCGTTCATCGAGAAAGGCGGAGATACTGGCCGCCGCGGCTTGCCTGCTATCCTGGTCGTCCTCCGAGAAGCCCTCGAGCAAACCCAAAGTCAGAGAATAGAATGACGCGAATTTTTCAGCGTCCGTCAATTCCAGCTCGAGGGCCCGGCGCGCGATAGCTTTGCCTTCGTCCTCCTGGCCGTTATCGATAAGGGCCTCCGCCAGATTCGTCAGCGCCTCATTCAGAGCTTCGATATCGGCAGGATGGGTCTCGCATTCCGCGAGTATGGCCCGTCGCATGGCGATCAGCTTTTCCCCGTAACCGGACTCCTCTTCCATGTTACTCGCGGCGGCGTAGGCTGAAGCCAGCTTTTTATAAATCCCTACTTTATCTTCCGGCTCCAGCTCCGATCCGTTTTCTTCCAGCTCCTTTTCGTAATATTCGATTATCGTCTCGTAATTGTTCGTCCGGAGCAAAAGATCGTCCTCGATGTCATCGAGGCCGTAGGCGGAAAATTCGGGATCAAAATCATGATCGCTTATTCCGGCCCATGCGAGATATACCCTGCCGTCTTCGAATAACTTCCAGGCCTTGTCCGGATCCCTGTAGCGCGTAGCTTTGATATAGTCCCTGTAAACTCCCGCGAGCGTAGACACAGCGTCGGACTCCGCCAGTTTCTCCCCGGTTTCCCTCTGCCGGTTTGTCAGTTCATCGATATCAACGCCATCCTCAAAAATCTTGACCGCCGCATTGAACTTCGCTTTGGGCAAATCCGCGATGAAATCCTTAAAATCCTTTCTGGCGCGCTTGAGACCCTTCGCGAATAGTTCCGCGGCCTCGTCGTAAAGATTGTCTTCGGCGTAAAGGTTGGCGAGTATCCGGTAAAACTGGGCAAGATTAGTTTTGTTCTTTTTATAAGTGTCTTTTGCAGCTTCCAGATGCCCGTTCAGCAACGGTCTTCTCCGCTCTCTCATCCTGACGTCGGGATGATCGCGGTAAACGGCGGCCAAATCTTCGAGCGCGGAAAGATATTCCCGGGAGGTCTTGCCGGGGGAATCTTCTATTTCTTCCAGATAGGACTTGTAAAAACTGACATTCCAGTCCGGAAAGGAATCGGTCGGGAAAGCCGATTTCGCGCGCCAGGCGCTCCCAGCGGCCTCCGGACTTGTTTTGCCAAAAAAATGCCTGTTCAGATAAAAGATGATCGCGTCGGCGTAGCGGGTTGCCTCGTCGTCATTGACTGGATCCGGAAAATCGTCCGCGTATTTTTCAAAACTCTTTTTCGTTATGCCCGCGTCCTTGAGAAAATCCGGATCGGGATTGTCGAGCCGTCGCGGGTGCATTCCGTCGCCCGGGAAGAGGCGGTTGAACAGAATCTTGAGAAAAGCGGGGGCGATATTGTCAGTGAAATTGGCGACGCGGTCGCCTTCGTCCTCCTTGTCCTTTTCCGCGTCGAGCATGAATCTGCTCCAGAGCTGTTTGACAACGCGGTTCTGGGCTTCTTCCACATCCAAAGTATAGGCGGCGTTCATGTCGCCAAGCAACCAGTCGCCCACAGACTTGTGATAAAGGCTTACAGTCCGATCTTCCCCAGCGCCGCCGAATTTGATTAAACTTCCCAGCCGGACGAGGGCGTCGCGAATGTCGCTTTCGGAGAGTCCGTACTGGGCCTTGAGGATGGAACCAAGGAGCTTCAGGTTAATCGCCGATGAGCCCAGACCGGCCAGAATGCTCAAAATTACCCTGGCCGCTTTCTCAAAGCTCTCCCGGTCCGGGAAAGCTTGCCGCATATAGCGCTGATACAGGCTGCCAAGGCCGGAGGGGAAGATATCCGCTTGCAAAAAATCGCGCGGATCGAGGGATCCGGCCTTGATCATGTCGCGGATAAAGGCCAGATAGCGGAAATTGCCTTGCGCCGAGGCGTTCATGCTCTCGACAACCTTTTTTCTATCTCCAGCTTCAAGTCCGCTCTCCGCGACGATCCGCTCCGCGAATTTTCTCGTGTCTTCCTCATTCCGGCTATCGGTAGCGGAGAGGACACGGGGGTTGAGCGCGGCCAGATGCGGCTTGATATGCGCCTCGTTGGGACGGGAAGTAACCAGGAGATAGAGCCAGGGCGGCAGCTCCTTTTGCCGGTCGGCTATAAACATGGATAGCTCTTCCGCGGCCTCGTCCAACGCGTCGATTATCAGAAGATAGCGTTGTTGACCGCCGTCAATGCCGAACACGGCCGGCTCGGTAATGAATTTGCGGAAAGCCTCCGCGGTCTGCATCTGGTCCGGATCAAATTTATTGGCGAGGAGATAGTTGCGATAGGACGGAAGGCGCGTGCCCAACTGATAGGCCAGGGACACCAGCACGGTTTTGGGATCATCCAGCGCGCTTCCGGCTTCGCAAAAATAAACTCCCGCCACCTGGATCTTGTTTTGCGACGCGAGCTGGGCGACCAGGGCGCTTTTGCCCACCCCCGGCTCGCCGGTAACGCAAAATACATTCCGGCCGTCAGGCTCGGCAAGCCACTTCTCAATTTCCTCGAAGAGCCATTCGCGGCCGACAAAACCGTCGCGCAGGAGGCCCAGCAGCCGGTCTTGCTGGCTCCGCCCGTATTTGGCGATCTTGAGAGCCTCTTTCAATTTTTCTATATCGCCGGAAAAGGAAGAATGACCCGCGAGGATCTTTTCCAGACTGGCCACATGACCCGCCAGCCAGGAATCGAAGCGGGCCTGATCATTGTCGCGTTTCAGTTTCCACTGACTCAAATCCAGATACTGGATATGCGAGATGGACAAGGGGGGGGCCACGGTTTCGGAAGATTCCAAAAGCACGGACGCGAGAAAATGTCTTGGCTCGCTCGCGGCGATGCGCAACTCGTCCAGGCAGACGCCGGGAACGCGCACGGAATGGCTGGAGAGCCAGGCGACCACGATGTCCGATTCGCTAATGCCCTTATAAATTGAGGAGCGCCAGTCCTCGCCGGCGCGGATATTGTTCTTGTCAAACCAGATATCCCAGTCCGGATTCCGTTTCTCAAGATCGGCCTTGATTTTTTCCACCAGAACGGCGTTGTCGTCATGGCCGTAGCTGAAAAAAATCTTGAGCGCCGTAACGGGCGGCTTCGGAGCCGGGTGCGGAGGCGCGGCGTCTTCATCCTCAACCTCGAGACCGTAATATTCGACCAGGGCGCGAAGGCCGCCTTTGAAACCTTGCTCCACAAACCGGAATTTCCATTGCCCATTGCGCCTGTAAAACTGGCCCAGAATCAGGACTTTCTCCACGCGGCTCTCTGTATCGACATTACAGACAAGCTCCTCGTCGCCCGTGCCAATTGTAAGGGTTAACGGCGCGAAAGATTCATTAATTGGTTGATCGGCGGAAACGCAGATCGCTATTCTCTCAACGTCGGCCGGAACTGAATCCAGGTCCATGTCAAACTGGGCGGCGTTGGCGGTTTCGGTAAGCTCGACGCAGGAATTTCGCGGTTGACCGTAAAAAATAAAATCCGCGTCCCCTCGCGCTTTGCCGTCCGCTGTCAGCAGGAATGCGCAAAAATCGACGCTGGCGCCGGCGCTTCCCCGCGCTTCGACGCGCGTCGCATTCAGACCGCAATTTTGACCGGGCACTAGCGTCGTAGGCATGCGCGGCTCCTTTATCCAGGCTTTGGCTTAACCCGGTTTTTTTATGTAGGTTTCGCTTTTATATGAGTTCCAATTTAATTCCGGTTTTGGCTCCATAGGCCTTGAGCTCGTCATAACAAGACCCTTCGGCGAGAGGATCGAACCCGTCAGATCGACCGTCCCGGGTCGCTATTCGTCGCGATTCAAGGTTATTATCGCATTGCCTAATACTGTCGTAAAACTCCCGCGCGTCAATGCTCCATTTCATCTCCTATATTTATATCTTCGGCGTTTTCTTTCGGCGCAAAGGCAAGGCCCCCGCCGAGATTCCTCTTAACATACACAAGCCAGCCGTGTTTTAATTCCAAAACTTGAGTTAAAGTATTATCGTTCTCCTCTCGCTCAGGAAGGCGAAACGAAGCGAAGCGCGCAAACAAAATTTAATATATTCCAACGCGAACATCCGCCCTCTTTATTCCAGCGAGCCGAATAAAGCGCGCATTCTACCACTTTTTGAAAATCACCCACGCGGCCAGGACAATCAAAGCGAAGCCCAGGAGATGATTCCAGCGCAACCCCTCGCCCAGCCAGAGCGTGGAGAAAAGCATGAAAACCGTAAGAGAGATGACTTCCTGAAGCGTTTTCAGTTCCGCCGCGGAAAAATGACCGTAGCCTATCCGGTTTGCCGGCACTTGCAACAGGTATTCGAAAAAAGCGATTCCCCAGCTTGAGAGGATCACTATGGGCAGGGCCAGGCCTTTGTAACGCAAATGCCCGTACCAGGCGAATGTCATAAAGATATTGGACACAAGCAATAAAATTATCGTTACGGCGGGGACGGGGAGATTTTTAAAGAAGTCCATTATATCGCGCTCCGGACACGGCTGGAAGAACAAAAAAGATTACGAACGAGTATGCCGATGACGAGTCGGACCCGCCGGAGCCTGGCAAGCTCGTCTCGCGTCGCGACCTTAATTTATAACGCGGTTATTGTCGATATAAGTCGCCAGTCTCGCGACGCCAGTGGAAAAAGCGGGAATCTAGAAGATATTATCATGGTCTCGCGCGAGAAATGTTGACAATGAGCGATTATTTGCTTAATTTGCCAATAAACCAGATAAGCGGAATTTCCATGACCGGACAGAATAAAGTTTTCGAAGCCAGCGCGCGAGTTTTCAAGGCTTTAGGCCATCCCAGCAGACTGCGTATGGTCGATGCCATGCGCGACGGCGAAAAATGCGTTTGCGAATTGCGCGAGCTGATAGGTTGCGATCTCTCCACAGTCTCCAGACACCTCTCCGTGTTGCGGGAAGCGGGAGTGGTCGACTCCGAAAAACGCGGAACGAATATCTATTATAGCTTGAAGCTTGGCTGCCTAGCGGATTTTCTGGTATGCGCCGAAGGCGCGATCAAGCGGAATAGCGAAGATTAGAGCTTTATCCGGAAGCGGCGCTCGCGAATTATATTATAAGATAAGACCCGCGTCGCGCGGGAGTTCATCGCGGCTATACGCTTGCGAACTCGAAGACTTTCGCGGTTATTTTTTGCAAAATATTTGTCAATTTGGCCAATAGACAAAATATAAGAAGAGAAAAATGTCATTTTCCCCGACGTTTCCCCGGTTTCATGAAAAAAGCTTGTTCCCCCTGGCCAGAAATCCCAATCTTGCAGTTGTTCATGCGGGACGAGCGCAGCCGTCGCGGAGGAGCCCGCCGGCTGGAAGACGCGGTATCTCATAAAAATCGCCTTTTGCGTCATCCTCTGGGTCGCCGCTTACGACTTCGTTGAGCCATTCGCGAACTGGCTGACTTACGACGCGCTTGGTCTTTCCGCGTAGTCCTCTATAGCGAGCGTCCTGGAATTTTTCGTTTACGACGCGGCGAAGATATTATTGCTTCTCGCGGGACTGATCTATGTTATAGCCTGGCTTCGCGCTTCCCTGAATATGGAGCGTGTCCGCGCTTATCTTACAGGCAAAAGGCGCGTTTTTGGATATGCGCTTGGAGCCCTCTTTGGCTCCGTCACGCCGTTTTGCTCCTGTTCCGGCATTCCGCTTTTCCTGGGCTTCGCCTCCGCGGGAATACCTTTCGGCGTAGCCATGTCTTTCCTCATCGTCTCGCCGCTTATAAACGAGAGCGCCGTAGTCCTCCTCCGGGGATTGCTGGGCTGGAAATTTACGGTCATTTACATAGCGACAGGAGCGGCGGCGGGGAGATAATCGGCGGTTTTCTGATGGACGCCATAGGGGCGGAGCGCTGGTTGCGACCATACCTTCGCGAAGCCCGCGCCCAGGATTCGCCTCAAACCGGCGAAGCCGCCAACCAAAAATATTCAATCTTCCGCCGCCATTCTTTCGCCATCGGCGAAACGCGCTCAATTTTCCGCAAGATATGGCTTTGGGTCATAGTCGGCGTCGGCGTCGGCGCCAGTCTGCATGGCTTTGCGCCGGACGACTGGTTCGCTACTCGTTTCGGGACTAGCGACTGGCGCGCTGTCCCTCTCGCCGCCCTCGCCGGCATTCCTCTATATTCCAACGTTACCGCCATCGTTCCGGTCATGGAAAGTTTGCTTATGAAAGGCTTGTCCATAGGAACAACGCTGGCCTTCTGCATGAGCGCGGTCGCGGCCAGCCTGCCTGAAATCCTGCTCCCGCGCCAGATTATGACCTGGAAACTCCAGACTGTCTTTATGCTGTACCTCTGGATTGTGTTCACTCTCGCGGGCTGGCTGTTCAATTACGTCGGAGAGACTTTTCTATAAGAAGCGCGTCCGCGGGATTAGCGAAACCTTAATTTTCGTCCGCCGGCTTTTCCCGCGGCGTCCCATCCGCCGGTTCCATATGCGCGCCGATATGTGTATTATCCCCTAACTCCTCCTTTAGACGTTTTTCGATGAGCGTGGCCGCGTCATGCGCGTCGCGCAAGCTCATGTCCCCAGCCAGTTTTATGTGCACCTCGATGGCCCTGCCGGAACCAATGCGTCTTGTCCGGAGACGATGATAGGCGATAACGCCCGGAACGGCTAAAATAATACGGACTATTTTCTCCTTTTCCGTTTCGGGCAGGGATTTTTCCATGAGCTCGTCCAGGCTGGGCCTCATAAGCGAAATCGCCATTCCGACGATGAAAAGGCTAATGAGGCAAGCCGCGAGCGGATCGAGAATGCGCCAGCCGTCTCCCAGCATCGCGCCGCCAACGCCGATTATTGTGGCTATGGAACTCAAGGCGTCGCTCCTGTGATGCCAGGCGTTGGTTCGCAACGCGCCGGAATCAGTTTTTTGAGCCGCGAGCATGGTATAACGATAAAGTCCTTCTTTCGCTACAATAGAAATAACCGCCGCGGAGAAGGCCAGCCATGTCGGCGATTCCAGCGTCTCGCCAGCCAAATATTTAATTATCGAGCTGGCGCCATCCCAGAACAGGCCTCCGCCGGTCAAAAGCAGAATCAGGCCTATGGCCGCCGAAGCCAGGGTTTCAAATTTCCCATGCCCGTAAGCGTGATCCTCATCCTCCGGTTTGCCGGAAACTCGCAGACATAATAAAAGGATAATATCGGAAGCGAAGTCGGAGAGGGAATGAGCCGCGTCGGCGATCATGGCCGAGCTCGAGCCGAAAATTCCCGCCAGGAATTTGAAAATTACCAGAATAAAATTTACGACGCTTCCGGTAAGGGTAACGCGCCGGATATATTTTTCCCTGTTCAATTTTCCTCCGCGGCCAAGACCAGCCGGACAGAGATCGCGCCGACCCTGTTTCCCGCCATAGGGTCAAGCTTTTATAGCATGTTTCGCCTGAAAATGGCCCTTATAGTCGGTGTAAATCGTCCTGGACACATTTTCGCGGGCGTCCGTAAGCGCTCCGATTCGCGCCGTAAAACCGCCATAGCGCGCCGCTGTTTTCAGACGTTAAACGCTATATAATTATCTCATAGCAACGAGACGAATGCTATAATTTCGCGGGCGTCGCGCGAGAATCGGCCATTGCGGTTTCTGGGCGTCCGCAATCAAAAACGCTGTGGAAATTTCTTACAATAGGATTGCCCCAGCAAAGAGAATCTAAAATTATTTTTAAAATCCTGTTTTGAAAATCATCGTTTTTCGCGGGAGGGAATAATGGAGGCGGCAAACGGAATAAACGCCGCTACGGTTATCTTCGTAGCTTTGCTGGTGTTCGCCATCGGTTACCGGTTTTGCGGACTCTTTCTGGCCCAAAAGGCGCTCAATTTAAACGACGCCAGAAAAACTCCCGCCGATCGCTTCGCCGACGGATACGATTATGTGAAAACCAACAAATACGTCCTCTTTGGCCATCACTTCGCCGCCATCGCCGCGGCGGGTCCTTTGCTTGGACCGGCGCTGGCCGCTCAATACGGTTATATGCCCGGTCTGCTCTGGATCTTCATCGGTTGCGTGCTCGCCGGGGGCGCGCATTATCTGGTCGTTCTTTTCCGCTCGGTAAGACACAAAGGTTTAAGTCTGGCCTATATAGCGATTCGCGAAATTGATCCCGGAACGGGCGCAGTCACAGCATGGTCGGTTCTGGCTCCGCTCATCCTGACTCTCGCCGGTTTGAGCATGGCGGTGGTTAACGCCATGCGCAACAGCCTGTGGTCAACCTACACGGTAGCCGCCACGTTGCCTAGTGCCATTATCATGGGCATATATGAAACTGTCCAAAAACGGAGGCGTATGGGGGCGTCGATCATTTACTCCTCCTTTTCTTTGCCTATTGACCGGCCCGTGGGTGACGGCGCATCCAGAATTCTTCGGCTGGCGGGATATCGATAAGAAACCCCTTTCGATCATTCCGCCCATCTACGGTTTTTTCGCGTCTGTCCTTCCCGTCTGGCTTTTGCTCTTGCCTCGCGATTACCTATCGACCTTCCTCAAGGTGGGCACGATTCTGGGTTTGGCCGTAGGGATTCTATGGGTAATTCCCAATTTCAATATGCCGGCCTTTACGCGTTTCGACGCGGGCTGGGGACCCATAGTCGCGGGGCCGGTGTTCCCCTTTATTTTTATCGCCATAGCATGCGGCGCCATGTCTGGATTTCACGCGACCATTGGCGCTGGCGCTACGCCGAAGATGATCGGCACAGAGCATGACGCGCTTTCGTAGGCTACGGAGCAATGCTTCTTGAAGGCTTCGTCGCCATTCATGGCGCTAATCGCGGCCCGCTTCCTGGTTCCGGCGGATTTCTTCGCGATCAATTCTCCGGTTGAGGCCTTCGAGGCGCTGGGGATGAAAGTTTCCGAATTGCCCGCGCTTGAGGCTGAAGTTCAGGAAAACCTTATTCGCCGCCCTGGCGGAGCAGTATCCCTGGCCGCGGGCATGGCCCATATTTTTTCGCAAATACCTTTCATGAATCATCTCATGGCTTACTGGTACCATTTCTCCATTATGTTCGAAGCCGTGTTCATTCTTTCGGCTGCGGACGCGGGCGCCCGGGTTGGCCGCTTTTTCCCGCGGGAGATGCTGGGCAAAGTCTGGCCTAAAATGGGCGACGTGGAATGGAAACCGGGGATAATTGTCACAAGCGTTATTTTTACCGGCGCCTGGGGATATCTCGTCTATACCGGCAATATCAGAAATATCTGGCCGCTGTTTGGCATCAGCAACCAGTTGCTGGCGTCGGTGACGTTGCTTATAGGCGCGACGGTCCACTTGCGCATGAACCGGCGCAAGTACGCCCTCCTCGCGGGTGTTCCCGGGATTTTCATGACAATCATCATTTTCTGGGCCGGAATTTGGCTGATTCTCTATCAGTATACGCCCAACGGCCATTATCTGCTCGCATTTTTAAGCGCCCTCGCCATGGGCATGATGACGGTTGTCATCTGGGGAACATTGCGACGCTGGAAGGTATTAATGAGCGCGCGTACTATCGTCCATGATCAATTTGGGGAAGAGTTCAAGATGTTTGTGCCGGAATAGATAATAACGCGGTATTAATCCCGAAGCCGATCCGCGGAGGGCGAGGCCAGTTCAAATATTTTCCACAGGGCCTTGGCCTTGCTCTCTGAATGATCCGGACCGTGATACAGCAGTTCGGCGTGAATACAACGGATTATGCCCGCGTAGGCGTCGATGAATATTTCGTCGCCGGGCGTAAGAGCCTCTTTATGAAACTTGATTTTTAACGCCGCCTTAATCGCCGCGTCCATGCGCTCCGCGTACAGCGCGTCGTATTTGTAAATTTCCGCGTCCAGCCCGGCTGGCGGCATATAGATGGCCATTAGCCAGAACAGCAAAAAATTGTCTTCGCTGCACCGCTCGCGAATGGCGCGGATGTAATTTCGCAAGGCGTCCGGATCGCCGCACGTCGCCAGCTGTTCGACGCGCTCCCGTTCTTTTTCCCAGGCAAGTTCGAGAAGCTTCATAAAAATTTGCTTTTTGCTGGCAAAATGAGCGTATATGGAAGGCTTGCGAATACCTGCATCGGCCGCTATTTCCGAAAGCGACGTCGAATCGTAACCTTGCCGGACAAAACGGTTCAAAGCGCAAGTCAAAATTCTTTCGGCGGACATCTCCGTTCCTTATAATTAAAAAAACATAATTATTTCCAGATAAACGGCGATTTTTCACCGGCGCGCGGAGCTTCGGCGGATCCGGGCGTATTGCTGGAATTCTCCTTTTTCTATAGTCCCTGTAGTCATTGAGGCAACTTTATCTTATTCCGCCGCTCAACGGAGCCTCGCTGTCCGCGATCAAATATAATATACAAAATGGTTCAGAAAATCAAGGGCCGGTTTGTGGAAAAACTAGGCTCTGTCGGCACTATAGGAACAGCGCGATTAGAGCGAGCGCAACAAATG
>CAMWPE010000034.1 GCA_947176055.1 uncultured Desulfovibrio sp. | reverse complement strand
GTCGAATGGGTCGAGGTCATGTTTCCGGAATTCGCCTATAACGCCGCTCCGAAAACGCGCAAAAACGCCGTCCCCATCCGGTATATGGACATAAACGGCGAGCGCAAGGCCGTGACGACCGTCTTCGATATCTTCGCCGGCTCCCTTTTCCTGGATCGGGGCCATGGCGGCGAACCGGCCAAAAATTATAATGATCCCGTTTACCCCACGCCGGCGTGGCAGGAGTCCATTACGAAGATCGCCCGCGAGGACGCGGAGCGCGTGGCCAGGGAATTCGCGGAGAACGCCGAACAGACCAGGGGCCGCTCCATGATCATCATGGGCGCGGGCATTAACCACTGGTACAATAATGACAACTGTTACCGCGCTATCATATCCCTGGGCAGTCTGTGCGGTTGCCACGGCGTTTCCGGCGGCGGCTGGGCGCATTACGTGGGTCAGGAAAAAGTCCGGCCGCAAGCCGGCTGGGCTACGGTTACGACCGGGTCGGACTGGATGGGACCGGCCAGACGCGCGCAAGGCACCACATTTTATTATTGGGCCACGGATTCCTGGCGGCACGAGTTGCTCAATATCGAGTCCATGTCGCCGGAGCCTACGCGAGGAATATTGCCCGCGCATCCAGCCGATTGCAACGTCGTGGCGGCTCGCCTGGGCTGGATGCCCTATTACCCCCAATTCAGGCAAAATCCCCTCGATATTTGCGACGACGCCATTAAAGCCGGCGCGAAGACCGACGAAGAGATTGTCGATTACGCCGTAAAGGGTCTGAAAGAAAAACAAATTGGCATGGCCATCGAGCATCCCGACGACGCGCCGAACACGCCGAAGGTGATGATGTTCTGGCGGGCCAATCCCCTGGGCTCCAATGTAAAAGGCCACGAGTATTTTCTCCGCTACCTCCTGGGGACTACGCATTCATACCTGTCCGAGCGCTCGGACCGGAACGTGAAAGAGTTTGATCCCGGCGAGCCCATGGAACAGGGCAAGCTGGATCTTATGATCATAGCCGATATCCGCATGAACACCACCGGCGTTTACGCCGATATCGTCCTGCCCTCCGCGCATTGGTACGAATATAATGATCTCAACACGACGGATCTGCATCCGTTTATTCATCCCTTCACGCAAGTGGTCGATCCTCCGTGGGAAGCGAAGGACAACTGGGATACTTTTGACGCGATCGCTCGCAGATTCTCCGAATTGGCCGCGAAGCATTTAGGCAAGCGCAAGGATCTGGTGGCAACGGCGCTCGAGCATGATCAACCCGGCGAAATCGCCCAGCCTTACGGATTAGTAAAAGACTGGACGAAGGGCGAAGTCGAGCCAGTTCCGGGCAAGACGATGTTCAATCTCCATGTGCTGGAGCGCGATTACGCCAACATTTACAAGATGTATTCCGCCCTGGGTCCCAATGTAACGAAGGAGCGGGGCGTGGGCACCAAGGGCGTGAAGTGGAGTTGCGCCAGGGAATACGAGGTTCTCAAGAATATCTTGGGCACAGTGGAAGAAGACGGCCTTACGCGAGGGATGCCGCGTATTTCTTGCGGAAAGGACGCCTGCGAGGTCGTGCTTACCCTTTCGCCGGAATCCAACGGTCCGGTCAGCGTGAGATCGTGGAAGGAGATCGAGGAGAAGACAGGCCAGAAGCTAAAGGATCTGTCCGAACCCATCGAAGGCGTCCACCTCACCTTCCAGTCGGTGACGGCGCGACCCGCCGTGGGTTTCACAGCTCCGGAATGGAGCGGCATAGAGGCGCATGGCCGCACATACGCGGCTTTCCAGACCAATGTGGAGCGGCTGATACCTTTCCGCACCCTTTCCGGGCGTCAGCATTTCTATCTCGATCACGAATGGATGCGGGGTCTGGGCGAGGCTTTGCCTGTTTACCGGCCGCCGCTGGCTCTGGCGGAGATTGGCGAAGTGTCGGGCAAGGGGATTCCGCGCGGACAGAACGAGTTGGTCCTGAATTTCCTGTCCGTGCATAGCAAATGGTCCATTCACTCCAGTTATTCGGACGTGCACACCATGCGCGTGCTCTCCCGCGGCGGCGGCGAAGTATGGTTGAATGACGAGGACGCCGCTTCGGTAGGCATCGAGGATAACGAATGGCTGGAATGTTATAACGCCAACGGCGTGTTTGTGGGGCGCGCCGTGGTGACGCACAGACTGCCGCGGGGCAAGACCTTTATTCATCACGCCCAGGAGCGGTGCATCAATATCCCCATGTCGTCCATTTCCGGGCATCGCGGCGGCACACACAACAGTCTGACCCGCGCTCTGGCCAAGCCTACCCAGATGCTCGGCGGCTACGGCCAGTTAAGCTACTCGTTCAATTATTACGGACCTACGGGTTGCCAGCGCGATGAAATAATCCTGGTTCGCAAGGCCGGAAAGGTGGTGTTCGATGAAGATTAAAGCGCAAATGGCGATGGTGATGAATCTGGACAAATGTCTAGCTTGCCATACCTGCTCCATTCCCTGCAAAAACGCCTGGACCACGCCGGCGGGCGCCGAATATATCTGGTTCAACAATGTCGAGACAAAACCGGGCATCGGTTATCCCAAAAGATGGGAAGATCAGAAGATCTGGCGCGGCGGCTGGAAACTGGAGGAAGGAGAGCCGAAATTGAGAAGCGGCGGCAAGATCGACCGTTTCCTGAAGATCTTTGGCAATCCCATTTTGCCTTCCATCGAGGATTATTACGAGCCATGGAACTATAATTATAAATACCTGACGGACGCTCCGGCCCAAAAGAGGCAACCCGCCGTAGGTCCGCGCTCGGCCATCACAGGCGAGCATATGAAGGTGGAGTGGGGACCGAACTGGGAAGACGATCTCGCCGGAGCCAACGTAACCGGTCTGGAGGATGTCAATTTCCGGGAAATGCAGGCTAAAGCCTGGCTCCAGTTCAAGACCGTCTTCATGTTCCACCTCCCCCGGATCTGCGAGCATTGCCTGCATCCGGCCTGCGTCGCCTCCTGTCCCTCCGGCGCCCTGTACAAGAGGGAAGAGGACGGCATTGTTCTGGCTGATCAGACCCGTTGCCGGAGCTGGCGCATGTGCATGTCCGCCTGCCCTTATAAAAAGGTTTATCTGAACTGGAAGACGCACAGATCCGAAAAATGTATTTTCTGTTACCCCCGCATCGAGGCCGGCCATCCTACGCTCTGCGCCCAGACTTGTCCGGGCCGCATCAGATACGTCGGCCTGATGCTTTACGACGCGGACAAGGTGAAGGAAGCGGCGTCCGCGCCCAGCGCCATGGATGTTTACGATTCCCAGCTCTCCGTCTTCATGAATCCGCATGATCCCGACGTTCTGGCAAAAGCCAGCGAAGACGGCGTGCCGGATCAATTCCTCGAAGCCGCGAAGAAGTCGCCCATATACAAGCTCGTAAGCGAATGGAAAGTCGCTTTGCCCCTGCATCCGGAATTTCGCACATTGCCCATGGTCTGGTATGTTCCCCCCTTAAGTCCGCTTGTCTCAGGCGGCGTAACCAGCGGCGATCAGCTGGACAATATGCGGATCCCCGTCAAATATCTGGCCAATCTTCTGGCCGCGGGCGACGAAAAGCCCGTGCGCGCCGCGCTGTCGCGGTTATTGGCCATGCGGGCATTCATGCGTTCGCAAAGATTCGCGGAAAACGCCGCGCTTGACGAAACTGGAACCAAATCCGCCGGTCAGGACGATTTCGCCGCGGATTTATGGGGCAGTCCCTCGGCGCCCGCGAGCGACGCGGACATCGCCGCGCTGGAGACCGTCGGCCTGTCGCCGGAAACGGCGCGCGCCATGTACAGGATGCTGGCTATAGCCCGCTTTGACGAGAGGTTCGTCGTGCCGTCGTCGCGACGCGAATTCGCGGACAATGTCGACAAGCTAAAGGGGGAGATAGGATATCCGGAGGCCCTTTCGTGACCGAAAGGGAACGGTCTTACCTGGCTCTGGCGGCGGATCTGCTGGAATATCCGGACGATGATTTTCTGGCGACGGCGGAGCGGCTGGGTCGAGCCCTGCGCCAGGCCGAATGCGACGCCGGACGCGACGCGCTCCTCTCCTTCATTGACTGGATTAGCCAAACGGACCCCCTCCGGGCCAGGGAAGATTACGTAGCCATTTTCGATCATGATCCGGCGGCCAGCCTGCATATGGCATGGCATCGCTACGGCAACGACAGGGGGCAGGGCAGAGCCATGGCCGCGCTGAATGGCCTTTACCGGACAGCGGGATACGAGCCGGTCAATAGCGGCGCGATGCCCGACTATCTGCCGCGGATGCTGGAGTTCATGTCCGCGGCGGAGGACTGGGCGGTCGAAGCCATGCTGGACGGATTTGGTCCGGAGATAGACGGTCTGACAACCCGCCTGAAAGAGCTAAAGACTCCTTACGCCGAATTGCTGGAGGCGGTCGTCGCGCCTTTGCGCCGGAAATATCCCGGCCATCTATCGCCGCGATCGAAACCCGATCCCACAATCCGGCCTATGGCGCGGCCGGCGCCGGAGGAGGTTCCCGTTGAGCTGGCCAGGAGGACCGGAGAAATAGCCGGGCGCGAGGGCGGGTAATACTCTTTTTCGCTTTTTTGCGAATTGTCTAACTTTCGCCGCGGGCGAAAGGGGAGAATAATATGAATCTGTTTTTTTTCGGCGTATATCCTTATATATGCCTGGTGATTATGACTCTTGGGCTGGCCATACGCTATGTGGGGACGCCCGGTGAATGGAATGCCAGATCGAGCAATCTGTTCGCCAAAAAATCCCTGCTCACAGGATCCTTTCTTTTTCATTATACCGTCATCCTGGTATTTTTCGGCCATGTTGTCGGCCTGCTTTTTCCTGTCCGTCTTCTTGACGCGGTAGGCTTCAGCGTCTCGACGCATATGCTGGTGGCCGGGGTGGCCGGCATGATTTTCGCGCCTTGCGTCCTTATCGGGCTTGGCATCCTGCTCTGGCGCCGGATGAGCAATCCCAATGTCTGGGCTTCCACTGTGCCCATGGACATTGTCGTCATAGTCTTCATCATGTGGCAAGCGTGCACCGGCGGCTGGCAAGATTATTTCGGGACAATGCCGGCTTTTATACCCGTAGGCGAGTGGGTTCGCGGAATATTAATTTGCCAGCCCAATCCGGAAATAATGGAGTACGTTCCCGTAGCCATTAAGATTCATGTTGTATGCGGCTTCGCCATTTTCGCCATGATTCCGTTCAGCCGGCTTGTGCATTTCTTCAGTATCCCCGTTACCTGGTTCGCCCGTCCCCTGATTTCCTACAGGAGAAGATATGAAAATCTCTAATCTTGGCAAAAATTTCGATTTTCTCAATGAAAATCTGGCTTCGGCCAATTTCGCGATGGTCATGTCCACGGGCATCGTGTCCATCGCCCTGCATCTCCTTGGTTGCTCTTGGGGAGCGTGGTTGCTTTTCGCCATAAATATAATAATGTTTCTCTTTCTCTGGCCCATGTATATCATCAAGTTGATTCGCTATCCGCGCAGGATGTTTTCGGATTTCGCGCATCATCTTTCCGGTCCGGGATTTCTGACCATCGTGGCCGGCACCAATATCCTGGGTAGCCAGTTCGCCGCGCTCGCCGGAAATTTTACACTTGCCAAATGGCTGTTCTGGCTTGGGACCGGTTGCTGGATCTTCATGATCTGGGGCATATTCTACTATGTTTTTACCAAAAATCCAAAACCGCCTCTCGCCAACGGCATAAACGGCGCGTGGCTGGTCGCGACGGTATCGACGCAGTCCATAGTTATCCTGGGCGCGACCATAGCGAAAAAAGTCGGCTGGGATCTGGAATGGTCCTTCTATATCCTCTGCGCCCTCTTTCTCCTTGGGCTGATGTTGTATATTTTCGTGATTACGACTATTTTCTTCCGATTCTGTTTCGCGGAAACCTTGCCCAAAGAGATGGATCCCACCTACTGGATTAACGCCGGCGCCGTCGCCATCACCACCCTCGCCGGCGCGACGCTTATTTTGCACAATGGCGAGTGCGCAATCCTGGATCACTTTATGCCTTATATAAAAGGCACAACCCTGCTGGCCTGGGCGACCGCGTCCTGGTGGATTCCCATGCTCTTCCTGCTCGGTTTCTGGCGACATATCCTGAAAGGCTATACTTTCGCCTATACCGCGGCTTTCTGGGGCATGGTCTTCCCCATGGGGATGTACACGGCATGCACGGCTACCTTCTCCGAAGCGCTGGCCTTTCCCACGCTGATGAAGGTCTCCGACTGGTTTGTCTGGGTGGCTATTGTCGCCTGGACCGCGACTTTTATCGGCATGATCTGGAGCCGCGGCAAAATTCTCCTGGAAGGAGCGCCGAAGGCCTGAAGAGGTTTATAAAATCAGCCTCTCCCTCCGGTCCGCGCCGGGGGGAGATTTATTTTAGCTATACTAACGGCGGCTCGTCGCTTATTATTTTTTAGCGGTGAGAGCGAAAAATCTGAAATTGCGAGGAGATCCCGCGCTATGGTATTTAAGTCTCCCGCTAGAATGCGGGGGACGCTTTTCCCTCGTTTGAAATTTCAAGAGGCAAATTTTAGCGGGTTGAAAATGAAACTTCCCGCCCCGCCATGGCGGCTTTGCCATGCATCGAGCCCTCGATTACCCCAAAGCGGACTTGCCTGGCCGTTGAGGGGGCATTTCAAGCGGAAATTGCTATAAACGACGGATGGATGATATGAAAATCGCGGCGCTGGACGGAGGAGTTCTCAATCCCGGGGACATCGATTGGGGCCCAATAGCGGAGCTTGGGGAACTGACGGTCTATTGGGATACCAAAGAGGCCGAATTGGCGGAACGGGCAAAGGACGCGGAAATAATCTTGGTCAACAAAACGAGACTAGGCCCGAAGGAAATCGAATCTCTCGCCAACTGCCGTTTCATAGGGGAGCTGGCCACGGGGACAAACAATCTCGATCTGGTCGCGCTTGCCAAAAAGGGAATCGTCGTCAGCAATACTCCCGCGTACGGAGCGGCGGACGTGGCCGAGCACGCCCTGGCACTTATTATGGAGCTGGCCCGCAATACGCGGGCGCATACGGAGAGCGTCCTCGCCGGCGAATGGCAAAAAAGGGGAGAGTGGTGCTATTGGCTAAAAACGCCGATGGCGCTTCACGGCAAGACTTTGGGCATAATTGGATTTGGCGGCATTGGTCAGGCTCTGGGCCGGATAGCCAGCGCCATGGGCATGAAGATTCTCGCCAATTCCCGATCCAGACAAGCCAAGGTTGATTATCCTTTAGAATACGCGGATCGGGACGAAATCCTCGCCTCGGCCGACGTAATTTCCCTCCATTGCCCCCTGACTCCCGAAACGGAGCGGATGATCAACTCGGAGTCCATTGCGAAGACCCGATCCGGACTTATTCTTATTAATACTTCCCGGGGCGGTCTTATCGATGAGCAAGCTATAGCGGACGCCCTTGAGTCGGGACGCCTGGGAGGCTACGGCGCGGACGTTTTATCCGTCGAGCCGCCGGACGACGCCAATCCCCTGCTTAAGGCGCCAAATGTCCTCGTTACGCCGCATATCGCCTGGGCGACCCGCGTCGCCCGACAAAAGATAATTGACATAACTGCCGATAATATAAAGGCTTTTCTCCAGGGACGGCCAATTAATGTCGTAAACTAGCTCAAGTCCGGTTTTGCCCGTCGTCGGCATTTTCGCCGTTTCCTTGACAACCGGCGCGAGACGCGGTTTTTTAGCTCTCTTGAACGCCCGATTTATTCTCCGCGCGGCGTCGTTCCTCATATCAGAAAAGGAAAAACATGCATCATAAAGGGCCGCACATCTCTATCGCGCCGGATTATGTGGTTAACCGCATCCTGAAGATCAATATAGACGATTTTTCCGAATGGCCGGAATCTGTGCGCAAGCTTGCGATCGCCATCGCCGAAGAATTATTCCTGGCCACATACAATCCTTTTATCGACGCCGCCATAGTCCGCGAAAGCGTGCGCAAGCGATTCGAGACCGAATCCGTCTCTCTCGCCCATTACTACGCCACGGCTCTCTCCGAGGGCATAACCATGTTCTGGTCCGCTTACGAGGCGGAGAACAAGTTCCGGCAGAAACTTCTGGAGGCTTTGCGCGAAATTTTGCCCGAAGAGTGTATCCGGTCTGATCCCATGGCTCTTGTGGAAACGGCCACGGACGCCACGGATTTGCGGATGGAGTTGCCCTTGCTGGTAGTGGAGCCCGACAACGCCGAGCAGACCGCGCGGATTACGCGGCTGGCAAACGACATGAAATTCGCGCTGATTCCCCGCGGCGGCGGCTCCGGCATGACGGGGGGAGCGGTCCCGGCCAGGCGCCGTTCGTTGATAGTGAGCATGACGCGGCTATCGAAAATCGGGCCTATTGATCTGGAGGAAATGACAGTCCGGTGCGAAGCCGGAGCCATTACCCAGCGCGTAGTGGACGAAGTCGCCGCCGCGGGCGCCCTTTTTAGCGTCGATCCCGCGTCCAGGCAGGCTTCGAGCATTGGCGGCAATATTTCGGAAAACGCCGGCGGCCCTATGGCCTTCGAATACGGCACGACTCTCGACAATCTCCTGTCCTGGACCATGGTAACGCCCACTGGCGAAATTATCCGGATCGAAAGAGAGAACCACCCGCGCCACAAGATTTTGCCGGAGGAGACCGCCGTGTTCGCCGTCAAGGATCTGAGCGGCGGCGTCAGGAATGTGGTTCATCTCAAGGGCGACGAAATCCGTCTGCCCGGACTCGGGAAGGATGTGACCAACAAGGCTCTTGGCGGTTTGCCGGGCATGCAAAAGGAAGGGGTCGATGGCATAATCACCGAAGCAACCTTTATTATTCATAAAAAGCCCTTGCATTCGCGGGTGATGGTGCTCGAATTTTACGGCAGATCCATGCGTCCGGCAGCCGCGCTCGTCACCGAACTGGTGAAATTGCGGGACAAAATTCGCGAGGAGGGCGATTACGCGCATCTTTCGGCGCTCGAAGAATTTAACGCCAAATATGTTCAGGCAATCGATTACAAGCCAAAAACGGACAAGTTTCCGGGTTTGCCCATATCCGTCATCATTCTCCAGGTCGACGGCGACGATCCCTATCTGCTGGAAAAATGCGTAAACGACATAGTGGAAATGGCGTCAAAGCAGGAGAACGTCGTCATAAGCGTCGCGAAGGATGAGAAGGAAGCCGAGCTATTCTGGGAAGATCGCCATAAACTGTCGGCCATAGCCAAAAGGACGTCGGGATTCAAGCTCAACGAAGACGTCGTTATTCCCATGGACAAAATTCCGGACTTCGCGCTGTTTCTCGAGCAGGTTAACCTCGAATGCGCCGCCCGCGCTTTTCGCAAGGCTTTGCAGGAGGCCGGACGGTTGCCCGGTTTCCCAATGGAGGACAAGGAGTTCAATCGCGCTTTTTCCCAGGCGTCCAAAATGGCCGCCGGCGAAGTCTCCGCGCGGGAAGTTTCCGACAACGAAGTCATGGCCGAAGCCGCGGGCTTTATGGAGTCGCTCGCCGCGAAATACCCGCATCTTACAAAAAAAATAAACAAGATCCGGATGGAGATGGAGGCCGGCCGACTTATTGTAGCCAGCCATATGCACGCCGGCGACGGCAACTGTCATGTAAATATTCCCGTCAATTCCAACGATTCGCAAATGCTCGAGCTGGCCGAGGAGACCGCGGCGCGCATAATGACGAAATGTCAGGAAATGGGCGGCGAAGTCTCCGGCGAGCATGGCATCGGGATTACGAAAATAGCTTTTTTCGGGAAGGAAAAAATGGAGGCGCTCCGCTCTTTCAAGGAAAGGACGGATCCGCGCGACGTGATGAATCCGGCGAAACTGGTCTATCCGGAGTTGCCGGTCAAGCCTTTCACTTTTTCGTTCAACAGGCTCATAGAAGATATCCGGAGCACCGGTCTGCCGGATAAGGAGACGCTGATCAACCTCCTCTCCTCCATCCAGGTCTGCACCCGTTGCGGCAAGTGCAAACAGGTCTGCGCCATGGCCTATCCTGAACGGTCCATGCAATATCATCCCAGGAACAAAAATATGGCGCTCGGCATGCTTATCGAGGCCGTGTATTATTCGCAGGTTAATACCGGATCCATCGAAGCTGGCTTGCTGGATAAATTGCGGGACATTGTGGAGCACTGCACAGCCTGCGGTCGCTGCGCCGCCAACTGTCCGGTCAAGATTCCTTCGGGCGAGGTCGCCCTGTCCCTGCGGGGGTTGCTGGAGCACGAAGGCGCGAGCGGTCATCCCATAAAGGATCGCGCCCTCGACTGGCTGACCCGCGACGTGGAAGTCCGGGCGCCGAAGGCCGCGAAACTGGCGTCCCTGGGGCAGAAGATCCAGAATCGGGCGCTGGATTTCGTTCCCGGCTTCTGGCGGGAGCGAATGGAAAATCCGTTATTCTCCGGCCGCGGGCCCAAGATGGGCTATACCAATCTCTACGAATCCTTGAAGTTGCACAAGGGCCATGTTTTCGCGCCCGCGGAGCCGTATCCCGATATGCCGCTGGCCCTTTATTTCCCCGGTTGCGGCGGGGCGTTGTTTTACGACCGGATCGGCTTGTCATCGATAATGCTGTTGCTTAAGGCCGGCTTCGCGGTGGCGGTTCCTCCGGCCCATCTATGTTGCGGTTTTCCTCTCCTGGCCGCCGGCAAGGACACGGCTTTCGAAGATAATCTAGCGAAGAATCGCCAGGTTCTGGCGGGGATGTCGCGTTCCCTCGCCAAACAGGGTTTTAAAATTTGCCATTTGGTGACATCCTGCGGCTCCTGTCGCGACGGCGCGGAGCGTATGGGGCTGACCGAAAGTTTTCCGGAATTGACGCTTCAGGATATAACGCAAGTCGTTTTGCCAAAACTTTCGCCCCCGCCGGACGAGGCGCGCGAAAACGCGGGCGAGCTTCTTTATCACGCCTCCTGCCATCCCGAATGGGCCGGAACGCATAAATTGAAAGCGCAGAAAGCCCTGGTTCGCGGTCTGGAGGAATTCGGCGGCGAGAAAGTAAACGCCAGCGTCGGCTGTTGCGGCGAATCGGGCATGGGCGCCATGACTTCGCCCAAAATTTACAATCTCCTGCGCCGGAGGAAGCGCGAAAATCTCGAAAGCTGGCTCGCCGACGGCTATGCCGGTCCCATCGTGGTGGGTTGTCCGTCCTGCAAGATCGGCGTGGCCCGCAATCTTCTCGCCATGAAATGCAAAAATCCGGTACTCCATACGGCCGAATGGCTGGCGGGCAAACTGGACGGCGAGGACAGGCGTCAATCTTTCCGCAGAAAAGCTAATGAAACGAAAGGAGAGATCCGGATCGTTAAATTTGATTCGTAAGCGCCCGGCCTTTGGGCGATCTTTGTTCCCGATTATTATTTTCGCGCTGGCGTCGGGGGCCTTTCTGGCTCCTTTCCTCTACGCTTTCGGTTTCTGCTATCCCCGGGGCGATGATTTCGACTTCGCCATAAAGGCGATGTTTTTCCCCGATCCCTTCGGCGCCCTTTACGAAGTTGGCAGGGAATGGCTTACCTGGAGCGGTCGTTGCGCTTTTCACTTCCTCGCGGTTTTCTTCGGACGCGCCGCGGATTCCAGGATTCTTTGCGGCCTTGTCTGTCTCTCCGTAGCCCTGCTGTTCGCCGTTGGCGCGGCGCGGTTCCTGTCCTTAAGGTTGCCAAAACGGCGAGCCGCGCTTGCCGCTCCGGCCGTTCTCCTTGCGCTCTTCGCCTTCTACGGCAATTTGCCGGATTTTTATCTATATACCGACTCCTTGAGCGTAACCCTGCAGGAAGCGGCTTATCTGCTCTTCCTGGGATTGTTTTGCGAATTTCTCAATAGCGGCGACGATATCCCGCGTTCCCTGTTCGTCAAAACGCTGCTCGCGGGCCTGTTCGCCGCCGGCGTTTACGAGCACGCCGCCTTCGCGACGGGGTGGACACTGTTCGCGATCCTGGTTTTTTTCGACTGGAAGAGGGCCGGAGCCGGCGTCCGGCGAAATTTGTTAAAACTAACTTTTTTCCTGGGTTGCGGAGTCTGTTTCAGCCTGTTCGCGCCCGGCAATTTCGCCAGACGGGCTAGCCGCGGGGTTGACGCCGTTGCGGGCTGGGAACGGCTAGCCAGCGCGCCCGCCGAATGGCTCGCCGCTCTGAATGATTTTCTGTCATTTCCCGGCTTTGCCGGTTTTCTGGCTTTAGCGCTCTTATTGGGATTATACCAGCGTCCCGCGCCTCTTTCGCGGCGAGTCGCTCTCGCGGCTTTGTTCGCTTTCGCCGGCTTTTCCCTGATCGTTGTTTTCGCCCAGGCCTTGAGCGACGCGCCTTTTTCCTCTTCGCCGAAATTTAATGCCAGCCTTGGATTTTACGCCGCGCTTTGCGGATTTATTATAATTTTTGTCGCGGCGTCGCGAGGTAAAGTCTTGTCCGATCTCTCTTCCGTATGGGCGCGAACTATTAACTTCTCTCTGGGCGCCCTTTTTTTTTGTTGCGTAGCCGCGTCCGGGAATTTCCAAAATACCGTCGCTAACGTCCTGAATGGAAATATGACCCTGCTCGCGGACTTCATGCGCGCCCGGGACGAGGGCCTTTTGGCCGTCGCGGATCCGGCTGTCTGGCCGGAGCGCGGTCTGGTTGGGGAAATAAAGAATCCGGACGCGAGGAAAATAAAGATTGATCCGGCCGCGCGTCCGTTCGAAGTTTTGCCGGTATTAAATCCCGTTTTTCCGGTGTATATTCGCGAAGCGCTTTCCGGCGACCCGCGGGCCTGGCCCAATCCCTACGCGGCCTGGGCCAGGAGCATTCCGGCGATAAGAGCTTTGTCGATGGAGGAAATTGGAGAGCTTGCCGCAAACGGCGGGGGATTGGAGTTGAGACCGTCGCCGGAATTGGGGGAAATCGCGTCGGCAAGGCTTGTTCCCGTCAGACCGGCTTCGGGGGTTTTGCCCATAACTGTTCTGGCTCTGGAATTCCGGGGCAATTTTGGCGGCGAAATAGAAGTCCTGCGCCCTTCGCCGCTCATGGTTTCGCGCCCGTCTCCTTTATTCTTGAGGGAAAAATTGTTAAATTGGCTGCTTGAGCAAAAAACAGTGTCTTATTCTTTTGCCGCGGGGCTTACCGCCGCGGTGCTTCGGGGGGAAAGGCGGGGCCAAACCGCCTTTATACCGCTGCGCGTGGATTATGAGGGAATAATATGGCCGGACGTTGTTTTTGTCAGCCTGAAAGGAGGCGCATTTTATCGCCTGCGTCCATGGCTCTAGCTTCTTGAAAAATGACAACGCCCCGCCTGTCGTCGGGTTTCGCCTGACAAGGGCGCCTACGACCCATGCCTCAAAGGAAACTCTCTCGTCGACACTCTCCAGGACACTTTTCCACAGGCTAAAAGCTGGCCCGAATCGCCGGAGTCTTTATGACTTTTTCCGAAAGCGTCAAAACGTGCCTGATCCGCAAATATTTTTTCGTCATCAAGGGCAGGGCGAGTCGCTCCGAATTCTGGTTCTTTATGCTTTTTATCGCCCTGATCAACATTGCGACCGGCGCTCTCTTTTCCCTGTTGCCCGACAAGATTGGCATGAGTTTGAGCCTCGCGGTTTCTCTCGCTTTGCTTCCGGCCAATGTAGGCGCGGCCGCGCGCCGGTTGCATGACAGGGGGCTTTCCGCCTGGTGGCTTTGGTTGCCCATTGCCATGCTCGCCCTGCGCCTCGCGACCGGTCCGGGCAATCAACTCGGAGATCTGCTCGCCCTGTCCATGACCTTGCTGTATCTGGTTATCCTGTGCCTTCCCAGCCTGCCCGGCGCGAACAAATACGGACCTGAGCCGGGGAGCGAAGTGGGGTAGGAGGATTTTGTGAGCGGGATGCGGCGCGCTTATCTGATATAACAACCTTTTCGCCTCCGTCGGCGTCGCTTCAAGGCGAGCCGGCTTCGCCGCCGGTTATATATTACATACGGCATAGAGCGAAATTCGGGAGCCCGCTATGAAGCCCCTTTCCTGGCAAACGCTGATAGCCAACGCGATAAAGTTCTCCGCCAAATGGCGGGAAGCGCGAAAGGAGGAAG
>CAMWPE010000033.1 GCA_947176055.1 uncultured Desulfovibrio sp. | reverse complement strand
GTCGACATTTTTGGCGAGCGTTGAATCGCGGCGTCGGCTTTTGCGGCCAAAATTTCAAATTTAAAAGGATAAACGATGACGGCGACGGTATAAATGTCTCTCGCGCGGGATTTTGCGCAAAATTCAGGCATAAGCTCGATAGTTTCGCCGCCGAGGCCTCCGTAAAGAATAAACATGCGGGCGTCTCCGGCGTCCGCGATCAATTTGTCCATGTCGGATGACCGGAAAACGGGGGCCGGCGCCGAGCTTATTTTTGTCGCGTCTACTCCAATCAAAAAAAGTCTGGCGGAAGAATCGTCAATTTACATTAAATTTTTAAAATATTTGACGGTATTGAAGCCAAAGCCGCCAAACCCTACGAAAACGGTGTGGGGATATTCGTTTAAAGTATTTTGACCGGACATATTCTTCTCCTAGATATAATTTGCAAAATCGGTCTAAATTTCGCGAGTTATCTCGGCTCGCGCATATTAAATCCGCCGTCGGCTCTTTTTATAACCGGACTAATCATGGGAAAATGCATGCCCGCGAAGAGGCTTCTTTCGGCCGCCGCGCGATCCAGGAGGCGTTCGCGAGTCTTCGCGGCCTTTTCCATATCGATATCGTAGGTCGTACTTAATTGAGGAAGCGGCAATTGAACCGGCCAGATATGAATAATATCGCCCGCGACAGTAAGTTTCTGACCGCCGTTTGTTATATCGAAAGCCGTATGTCCGGGGGTATGACCGGAAGCTTCAATAGCCGTTATTCCGGGCATGATTTCGTCGCCGTATTCAAAGAGTTTGATTCGATCCTTATAAAGCTCCGCGACTTTTTTTGCCTTCGCTTTGGCTACCTCCGGACGTTTATCCAGGTTTCCATTAATCCATGCTTCGTATTCCGGCTTTGAGATCCAGAGGGTCGCGTTGGGAAACGTCGCCTTGTCTCCGTCCAGCAAGCCCCCGATATGATCAATATCCATATGCGTGAGCAGGATATCGCCGATATTTTCGGGTTTTATATTGTTTTCCGAGAGAATATCCAGAGTCCGGCCGTCTTTTGGTCCGCCCTTTCCCCAGCCGGTATCGATGAGGACAAGCCGGTCGTTGATTGGAACAAGGAAAGTCTGATCCACGGCCGGAGCGGGGCCATTGGCGAAAACGCCTTCGTATTGGGGAAAATCCTTTAGCCCTGGCAAGAGCGAGCTTTCCATAGTCACATTGGCGTCCAGTATGGGCCAGACCTGGAGTTCTCCCACGGATACAGGCTCGCTGTCTTTCAGGGCAAGAGCGTTGACGATAACCGCTCCGGCGAGAAAAAAAGCGCATACCAAAAAGGCGAAAATTTTTTTATTTATCATTTTCTTTTCCTGGCTGACGATTAATCAGGCGATAATTTAATTGAATAAATACGACGCTCGCGTCTTATAGAGTCTTCTTAAGGAGCGTGATCTCGCTCTTCGCGGTTTTTCCTTCGGCCAGCTTCATAAAATTTGTAAAATGGGGCGTTTTCATATGCTCGTCTATGGCTTCCTGGGATGCCCATGTTTCGAGGACGAAAACGTGATCGGGATCTTTGAGATCTTCGGTCAGCTCGTAAGAAATATTCCCTTTTTCGGCGCGGCTGTCGTCAACGAGAGCTTTAAAAGCTTCTTTCAAAATTTCTTTCTGGCCTGGCTTAAAACGCATTTCGGCGACGATACGGATTTCGGACATGGGAAACTCCTTGATGATATTTCGCGGCGAAACTCTCCGCGCCGCGAGGAGGCGAACGTCAACTTATATTTAACTTAAACCGCGCGAGTTGACAACAGCGCCCTCGAGCATTAATTTCCCCTTTCTCGCGGCCCGTCGCTCTCGCGACATATTAACTATAAACGGAGTCAGGTTTAAAATGTTGAGTTTAGCGAAGAACGATCGCGGAATTAGGCTAGCGTCCGCCGCGCTGCTTCTTCTGCCCGTAGCGTGGCTTATTTTTGTCCACAGTCGCTCCAGGCTGGCGGATGTCATAATTTTCACAGTGTATTTTGTTATCGCTCTGGCGGGTATTCTCGGATTGATTTGCGAGAACGCTGAACTGGCGGAGGAGACGACCGGCGGCGGAGCGTAGGATTCGCGCGACAACAGGCGAAAAAGCTTGAATTAAAATACGAACGCGCGAACGGCCCGGATCTCAGGGCCGTTTTTTTTCGCGGCAAAAGCTCCGCGGAGTCGCGCCGGCGCTATCCTCTTTCCCGGCCGTTGCTCCGGCCTTCGTCGGTTTTTTCGTTGGCCAGATTCCTGTTCCATGCGCGGATAGCCGCGCCCTGGCTTACGGACCACTGTTGCAGGGTCTGGCCGCAGGCGCAGACTACCCGCCACACTTCCTGGCGTCTGCCGTCTGGCAAGTATGATTCCAGATGGGCGTCGGTTCCGCCGCAGGAGAGACAAGGTTTTATTTCGTTCGGATCCAGCTCTTTCATATAAAATCCTTTTCAAAAAAAATTATATCAACCTACTCTATCGTTCGCGGGCTTGCGCCGGAGAGCCTCGCGCCGATCCCTGGCCAGCGCGCGCAGATCGGCCACATTGTCGCTTTCGTCGATTATCTCGCTGCCCAGTATTTCTTCCAGGACGTCCTCGAGGGACACCACTCCGGCAAGGCCGCCGTATTCGTCCAAAACCGCGAACAAATGCACCCGGGACTTCAGCAACTCGCGAAGCAGACGATCGAGGGTCTGGCTTTCCTGGACGAAATGAATAGGTCTCATTATCGCGGAGAGAGGAAGCTGTTTTTTATCTTCCGTAAAGTTTTGAGCCAGCCTGCGCCGATCCACCAGTCCCACTATATCTTCGTTGTTGTCGCCGTAAACGGGAATGCGGCTGAAATTCCAGATGCGCGGATCTTTATACGCTTCTTCCACGGTCATGGTCTCCGGCAGGGAAAATACCACCGTGCGCGGAGTGAGTATTTCATGAACCCGCTTTTGATCGAGAGCGAGAATATTTTTAATAAAGTTATCCTCGTATGGCTTAATTTGACCGGCGCGCAAGGACAGGCTCGATATGGCGCGAATATCGTCCTCCGAGATTTGCGGAGCGGAGGTCGGCGGGGAGAGCAGACGGGTAACCAGTCCCGTCAGCCATAATATTGGCGAGAGGATTTTTACGGCGATATGGAGCGGAGTCGCCAATGTCCGCGCTATGGGCGCCGAATGGGCCACGCCAAGGGTTTTTGGCACAATTTCGCCGAAAGCGAGAATCAACAGGGTAAAGATTGTCGTGAAAAGGGCCATATGCGTCGGTCCGTATACGGCCAGGAAAGCGGCGCCGGCGATAGTGGAGCCGGCCGTGTTGGCTACTGTGTTAAGTGTCAGGATGGCCGCTATGGGCTTGTCCACATTCGAGCGCATGGAAAAAAGCAACTCGCCGGATCTTTTGCCTTCGTTGCGCAATTTTTCAATATCCGCCCAGGGCACGGCGTAAAGCGCGGCCTCCGCTAAAGAGCATAGAAAGGAGACAATGATCGCTACGCCTATGGCCAGAATCAGGGTGAGCATGAACAATCCGGATAAATTTTAAGAACTCCCAAACAATACCCCAATACCGGGGCGCTGGCAATGTCGTCGCGCGAGGATCCAGACTGGCGGAGCGGAAAAATCCGGGCGAAACTTCGCGCCCGGAGAACGGCAAGGGCGTTATTTAGCCCGTTTATATCCGCGCCAGTTGAATCGGTATTTACGCCCCGGCGAGCGTTTGATGAATATCCCGGTTCAGGATTTTTTCTTCTTTTGGGCTAAATTGGCGCATATTTCCCGAATGAGCCGGGCCAGATCCTCGCCGCATCGCGCGGCTGTCGCGAGAACGCGGGATAAGGGCGCGGGTTCCATGCAATCGGGCAGATTTTTGTTTGTTAGACAGGAAAAGCCCAGAGTTTTCAGACCGCAATGTCTCGCGGCTATAATTTCCAGAACGGAGCTCATGCCGACAGCGTCCGCGCCCCAGGAGCGGAACATTCTGGTTTCCGCCGGCGTTTCCATCTGCGGCCCCCGCGTTCCCAGATATACGCCGGCCTCCAGTTTTATGCCAAGACGAAGAGCCGCGCGGGACGCGAGTTCGCGCAACTCGCGATCCATGGGCTCGCTCATATCGGGAAATCTTTCGCCGCGAGCGTCGTCGTTGGGTCCTTCTAGCGGCGAGACGCCGGTATTATTAATGATATCGGCGATATTCATTATCGTTCCGGATTCGAAATTGGGATTGAGTGCGCCCGCGGCGTTGGTAATGACAAGATTTTTCACGCCCAGGACCGCCATCAGCCGGACGCCCATGCAAACCCGCTCCGGACCGAAGCCCTCGTAAAGATGGCAACGCCCTTGCTGGATTATTGCCGGCAGGCCGGATATTTCGCCAACAAGAAAAGCCCCCGCGTGACTTTCCACAGCAGGTATGGGAAAGCCGGGGAGCTGGGAGAAGGGAATCCGGACAGTCTCGTATTGCTTCGTTATGGACCGCGCGAGACTGGAAAGTCCGGTGCCCAGAACAACGCCGGTTTCCGGTATAAAATCCTGAAAAACGCTGCCTGAAAGGGCGGCGGCGAAGGCGGAAGCCGCGATCTGGACATCTTGCCAATTTTGCATAAAATAGCCTCCAAATACCCCGGTGCGAGCCTCCGGCAAAAATATTATTATTCTTCAATAAATTCAAGCGTAAGACAGGCCCAGAGGAGGCGGATTGAACAAACCCGCGGACAAAAAGAAAAAGATCGCTCCCGCCCCGACGCCGGCGCCCGATATAAAAAAGCACAAGATACTGGTGGCCAATCGCGGCGAAATAGCCATGCGCATAATGAACGCGGCTCATAAACTGGGCGTGGGATTCGCGGCTATTTACACGCGGGAAGACGAAGCGTCTGGCCACGTTGAGCTGGCGAAAAAACTTGGCGGCGAAAAAAACGTTTTTCGAGTCTCGTCCTATCATGACGCCAACGAACTGATGGCTACGGCCGACGAAGCCGGTTGCACGGCCGTGCATCCCGGCTACGGCTTTTTCGCGGAGGATTTCCGCTTCGCGAGAAGAGTGGCCAAGCGCGACCGGCCGATGATTTTTATAGGACCGTCCTGGAAAATAATTCGCGAGCTGGGGGACAAGATAAACACCAAACGGCTGGCGCGCGGTCTGGGCGTGCCCACCGTTCCCGGCTCCGATCGTCCCATATACGACGAGCTGGAAGCCGAAAAAATAGCGAAGTCGCTTTTTGATTTTCAACTCGGGCAGGGAGTAAAACATCCCCTTGTCCTGGTGAAAGCATCCGCCGGCGGCGGGGGAATGGGCATTGAGGAAGTTTACGATCCCGATCAATTTCGCTCCGTATATCGCCGTATTCGCAGTTACGCATTGAGACAGTTCAAGGACGAGGGAGTCCTTATCGAGCAGCGGATAAAGGATTTTAATCACCTGGAAGTGCAGATAGTGTCGGATCGATCCGGCGCGAATCCCGTGCATTTCGGCACGCGAAATTGCTCCATTCAGTCCACAGGCCGGCAAAAACGCATCGAGGTGGCTCCCGGCTTCGCGCCGGAGTCCATATCGTATAGTTTCAACGGTCCGAAATTGCTTACCGATATAGTCGACTATTCCCTGGCCATGGCGAAAAAGGTCAGGTACGACAATGTGGGCACCTGGGAATGGATAGTCACGCGCAAGGGCGAGCCATTTTTGATGGAAGTCAACACGCGCATTCAGGTGGAAAACGGCGTGTCCGCGTGCATATCCCGCGTAGGCGGGAAGGACGGCGTGGATCTCATAGCGGAGCAGATCCGCACCGCTCTGGGCGAACCCCTGGGCTATACGCAGGCGGAAATAGCCTCGGAAGGAGTGGGCATCGAATACCGGCTAATAGCCGAGGATCCAGAAAACAATTTTACGCCCTGGTCTGGCCGGATCGAGCGCTTTTCCTGGGAAGAGCGCCCGTGGCTTAATGTGCTTACCCATATACCCCAGGACAGAGCGTACGAAATTCCCACCGAATTTGATCCCAATCTGGCCCTGGCCATTATCTGGGGAAAAGATATCTTCGAGGCGAGACAAAGAGGGGAAGAGTTCCTTGATTCCTTGCGATTGGAAGGCGTTAACAGCGCGGGAGAACCATTAAAGTCCAACGTAGGCTTTTTAAAGGCCAACACCGGACGCGTATTGCAATTCTAGCGGACGACAGACAGTTTATGGATAATAATCTGGCAAAACGCATACAGGGGTTAAAAGACAGACTCCAATATATGCAGGATATTTTCGCGGGCAAACATCAGGACAGCATCGATTTCCTAAAAATCAGGCTAAATGCTTTCGAAGAAGACGCCCGGCAGGATAAACTTGACGATCCATTCGCCAAATTAAAAGGAATGGAAGAACTTTTTGAGAGCGCGGAGCAAAGGCTGGACGCGGAAATAACGCCCATGGACAAGGTGCGGATAGTCCGTCATCCCCAGCGGATATGCCTCAAAGATATTCTCGAAAACGTTTATGACAATTATACGGAAGTAGGCGGCCAGGACGAGCATAGCCTCGATCCGAGCATGATCATCGCGCGGGCGGTCATCGTCAGACGCAGGGGAAACAAATCCTATCAGCAATCCGTGCTGGTGGTAGGTCAGGAAAAAGGTCACGGCGCCGAATTTCGCAACGGCGGCTCGACCAAGCCCTGGGGCAACGCCAAGGCTCTCCAATATATGCGCGTGGCCGAAACCGAGGGCATTCCCATACATTCGTATATTTTTACTCCTGGCTCCTATCCCATAGAGGACAATCCGGGAGCGGCCCAGCAAATAGCCCGCAATATTTACGGAATGGCCGGACTGCGCGTGCCGGTCATATCCATTATTAGCGAGGGAGGTTCAGGCGGAGCGGAAGCTATAGGCCTGGCCGACAAAAGGCTCATGCTCTCGCACGGATATTATTCCGTAATATCGCCGGAAGGCGCCGCCGCCATCGAAGGGCGATTAAAACCCGGACAAAGGGCCACGCCGGAATTAATCGAGCGTTGCGCGGAGCAATTGAGCATTACGGCGCAGGATAATCTCAAATTCGGATATATTGACAAGATTGTTCAGGAACCGCCGCTAGGCGCGAGACCGGGCAATTTCGAATTTTTCCGGACCTTGCGACAGGAGGTAATCCGCGCCACGGACGAAGTGGTGATCTCCACGCGGGTCGCGCCGTTTTTCAAGGGACTCGCGGCAAGAAGCCGCCGCAATCCGGACGCGGATCTGGACTCCATGCATATGCGCTGGGGATTGTCGCCCGCGGCTAAAAATAGATTGCGGGAGAAGAGGCAACAGAAGTATCTGCGTCTTTCGAAACACGCGGCCAAGGATCGTCGTCCTTTCGCGCGCAAGACAAAAGACGCCGTCTGGGACTGGGTCTCCAAGCCTTTTTTATCATTTAAATACGATTTTTATCGCAAACATCAGCGGAAAATCAGCGCCTTTATGGAAGAGCTGGACAACGAGTGGGAAAATTTAAAAATGCGAATCAGCGCGCCATTCCATAAACTGTCCGGCAAAAACTCCGATCCTGTAAGCGAGCTGACCGCTTTGTCCGCGTGGAATGGAGACGATAAAAAGGGACGCTGGAATTATATTTCTCCAAAGTACAAAATCGACAGGGCGATCACTTGTCCCAACAGCGCGTCGTACGGCTGCCCGGATCTTTGGGGACCGGATCTCTACGCGGAATTCGCGGGGGTATGCAGCCATTGCGGCTATCATTTTCCCATGGAGCCGGAATGGTATGTAAAAAATGTGTTTGATCCAGGGTCCGTCTTTGAATTTAACAGCGAGATAGAGGCGGCCAATCCCCTGGATTTTCCCGGATTTAGCGAGAGGATAGCGGACGCGCAAAAAAAGACCGGCGCTAAAAGCGGATGCATGACTTTCGAGGCCAGAATAGACAATGTAAAAATGGTCGTGGCCATGCTTATGGGGACCTTTCGCGGCGGCTCGTTCGGCGCGGCGGAGGGATTTAAATTCGTGGAAGCGGCGAAAATGGCGGCGAAGAAGCGTTATCCTTTCCTCGCGTACGTGCATGGCACCGCCGGTATCCGCATTCAGGAAGGAACGCACGGAGTGGTGCAAATGCCCCGGTGCACAGTGGCGGTTCGCCGTTATGTGGAGTCCGGCGGTCTTTATATGGTGTTGTACGACACGAATTCCTTCGCGGGGCCGGTGGCGAGTTTTCTTGGCTGTTCCCCTTATCAATTCGCGGTGCGCTCTTCCAATATAGGCTTCGCGGGTCCGCAGGTAATCAAGGAAACAACGGGAATGGATATCCCGCCGAAATATCATAGATCCTATCACGCGCTGTCCCGCGGACATATTCAGGGCATCTGGGACAGGAGGCAGGTCAGGGCCAATCTCAAACAGGCTCTTATGACCATTGGCGGTAGAAACTTATATTACCGGTAAGAGAATGAAGATAGATATTTCGCGGCTTCTGGAAGAAATTAAGGCTTCGCCGTATAGGGAAATTGTGGTGCGCGCTCCCCATACCGGCGTTATTTCCTTTCCAGCCATTGAGAAAGGAGCAGCCGTCGAAGGACCGCGGGGCAGGTGGAAGGAAAAACCGGGCACATTGATCGCCACCATCGAGCGCGAGAGAAATCCCAAACCGATTTACGCTTCCGAAAAAGGCGAAATAGTCGGCGTAAACGTCGATCTCGAGGGCAAATTTGTCGAAGCGGGAACTCCTCTGGCAACTATCCGGCATTTACTTACCAGCTCTGAAGTGGAGAGGATGATCCTGAAGGAAGCGCTGTATCTTTTTCGCGCTCCGGAAAGGGCCAAATATTATTTCACTCCGGAGATCGATAAAAAAATCAGGGCTTCGAACGCGCATTCCGTGGTCGTTCGCGACGGGATGGAAATTATGATAATGTCGCGTATGAAACGGGAATCGCCGTTAAGATACGACGGTCCGGAAGGAGTCATATACGCGGTTTACTTCGCGTATAACGAAAATATGGACGCCGGCGCGCCTTTGATAGGAATATGTCCCAAGGAGCAGGTGTCCTCTATTCAGGAAGTGATAACGCGCGTTCAGACCGAATGGGCGGTCAAAGATTAAAAAGCGGGGAAAGAATGGGCCAAGTATTGCAAATAAGGGTTATCGCCGTCACCTGGAACGACGATCTGGTCGAGGAAGAATGGCCGCGTATAAGCCGTCTGGCTTTCTCTGTGCCAGTGAAACTGGAAAATCATGGCGTTCTTGAAATGGTCCGGGCGCTGGCCGAAGGATTGAAGTTTATGGACTGGCCCGCGCGGCAAAAGGAAGCTCTCGCTCCCGGCATAGAAAAAGCCGCGAAAATCCGGAGCGATCTCGAAAAGGCCCTCGCTGACTGGGAACCCGCCCGGGCGAATGAATTGAGCGATCGCCTGGAGGACGCGTTGGACGAACTCGAAAGGGCCTTCGTCAATTAACGGGAGCCGAATATGCTGAATAAAGTAATGCTCATAGGCAGATTGGGTCAGGATCCGGAATTGAAATACACAACGAGCGGCATGCCGGTGACCAATTTGAGCGTCGCGACCGACGAAAGCTATACGGACAAGGAAGGCAACAAAGTCGACAAGACCGAATGGCACAGGGTAGTTGTTTATCAGCGTCAGGCGGAAAACTGCGCCAATTACCTGGGCAAAGGCAGTCTTGTCTTTGTGGAAGGGAGCTTGCAGACGCGCAAATGGACCGACCAGCAGGGTCAGGACAGATATGTCACGGAGATAAAGGCGCAAAGGGTGCAGTTCCTGGATCGCAGGGGCGAGCGCGGAGAAGGCGGAAGTCGCGGGGAAGGCGGCGACAGAATGAAAAAGGCCGGAAATTTTAACAGAAGACCTCAACCTAATTACGGCGAAGAGGATATGGGCTCGCCTTTCCCCTCCGAAGCGGGATCGGAGATGGATAAAGTGCCATTTTAACTCTATCCGAGCAAAAGCCGCTCAAGACGCCTTGCGGAAAATCCGGATCGAAGGACAACGCGCCGTTTTAGCGGGTGCGGCGCGTTAAGTTTAAAGAGAAATCCGGACTCGCGGCGCGGGGAGCGAGGTTTTATCGGAGCGACTATTGCCAACGCGCCCCGCGGTGAATATTTAAATCTCGCTTCCGGCGTCCAGGTCATAAAACGGAGCCGCGAACGCCCTTTCCCGTTCTCTCCGCGACGCGGGAATTTTACGGAAAGGGAGAAATAGCCGCGAAAATACAAATAAAAACTTTAACCCGGAGAAACGCGCGATGGCGAAGAAATCGCCCCTGGATCCAGTATCCGACAGATTGCAAGCTTTGAACGCCGCCCTGGGCACGATCGAACGGAAATATGGCAAAGGCTCCATAATGAAGTTGTCCGACGATGTCCAGGTGGATGTGCCCGCGATTCCGACGGGCTCCATAGGCCTGGATCTGGCTTTGGGGATCGGGGGCATCCCGCGCGGCCGGATAAGCGAAATTTTTGGTCCGGAATCGTCGGGAAAAACTACTTTAACTTTGCACGTGATCGCCGAATGCCAGAAATTAGGCGGCACATGCGCCTTTATCGACGCCGAGCACGCCCTGGATGTGGCCTACGCCAGGAAGCTGGGCGTAAATACCGACGAGCTTTTGATTTCCCAACCGGACTACGGCGAGCAAGCGCTGGATATCGCCGATATGCTGGTGAGATCCGGCGCGGTGGATCTTATCGTAATCGATTCCGTCGCGGCGCTAATCCCCCAAAACGAGCTCGATGGCAATATGGGCGAAACCCAGGTCGGCGGTCACGCTCGCCTGATGTCCCATGCCATGCGCAAACTAACTGGGACAATCCATAAATCCCGCGCTTCCGTTATTTTCATTAACCAAATACGAATGAAAATCGGCGTGACCGGTTACGGCAATCCGGAAACGACCACCGGCGGCAACGCCCTTAAATTCTATTCCTCCGTCAGAATCGACATCCGCAAGACAAAGACGCTCAAAGACAAGGAGGACGCCTACGGCGCGATAACCCGCGCTAAAGTAGTCAAAAATAAAATGGCTCCGCCCTTCAGGGTGGCGATTTTTGACATAATTTTCGGCGAAGGAATATCGCGCGCCGGCGAATTGCTGGATATCGCCCTCAAGGCGGGAATAATCGAGCAAAGCGGCTCGTGGTTCGCATTCGGCGACGAAAAACTTGGTCAGGGCAGGGAAAAAATCCGCGCGCTCATCAACGAAAACGTCGAATTACGCAACGCCATCGAAGAGAAGGTCAAGGAATATCTCGGTTTGCATCCGCAGGAGTTTACTCCCGCGGAGGATGAAATGGACGAAGGCGCGGAACCCGCGGACGATATCGAAGCCGAGGACGCGTGAGCCGGAGGCAATTTAAAGCGATACGCGGGGGCTCGCTCCCGCTTATTATAATTTAAAGTCCAGTCTATTTTTTTACTAACAAAGCGATTCGCGTCCGGTCAAATTTTCGCGCCCGGCGACGCGGGACGCTTGAAGCATCAAGGCGAACGCGCATGCTTACCGCAAGGGAAATACGTCAACGCTATCTCGATTTTTTCTCGCGCAAAGCTCATAAAATCGCGGAGTCGGGTCCTCTTGTACCGCCCGGCGACGATAGCCTGCTTTTTACAAACGCGGGTATGGTCCAGTTCAAGGATTTTTTCCTGGGCGAGGAGAAAAAAGATTTTACTCGCGCGGCTACCTGCCAAAAATGTCTTCGCGTGTCCGGAAAGCATAACGATCTCGAAAACGTTGGCAGGACAGCCCGGCACCATACTTTTTTTGAAATGTTGGGAAATTTTTCCTTCGGCGATTATTTCAAGAAGGAAGCCATCGCCTGGGCCTGGGAATTCGTAACGTCGGAACTGGGACTGCCGGCCGACAAATTATGGGTCACGGTCTATAAGGATGACGACGAAGCCGCGGAAATCTGGAAAACCATGCCAGGTTTCAATCCGGCTCACATTGTCCGGATGGGCGAAAAGGACAATTTCTGGACCATGGGCGACACCGGTCCCTGCGGCCCCTGCTCGGAAATCTATATTGATCAGGGCGAGAGCATGAGTTGCGGAGACAGCTGCGGCATAGGCCATTGCGAATGCGACCGATTCCTCGAGATCTGGAACCTTGTGTTTACCCAATACGATCAAGGAGCCAACGGAGAGAGGAAACCTCTGGCCGCGCCCAATATCGATACGGGCATGGGACTGGAAAGAATCGCGGCTGTATGCCAGGGTAAGAAATCAAATTTTGACTGCGATTTATTTCGCGAAATAATCGACCATGCCGCGGAACTGGCCGGCGTCAAATATTCGGAAAGCGCCCCGGACACCAACGATATCGATACCGCTCTGCGGGTTATCGCGGATCACGCCCGCGCGGCCGCCTTCATGATCGCCGAAGGCATTCTCCCCTCCAACGAAAAACGCGGTTACGTTTTGCGTCGCCTTATCCGGCGAGCGCTGCGCTTCGCGACGCTTATGGGCGTAGAAGATCCATTTCTCTATAAAGTCGCCAGGAAAGTCGTCGACGTCATGGGCGAAACCTACCCGGAGATCGCAAAAAGGGCGGATTTTATAGAAAGAGCGGTGTTTGAGGAAGAAAAGAGATTTTCCCTCACCCTGCGCAAAGGTCTGGATCTCCTCGAAAATGAACTGCGCGCGCTCGAGGAAAAAGGCGAAAAAATTATCCCGGGCGAATTCTGTTTCCGATTGTACGACACCTACGGCTTTCCCATCGACATTATAGCGGATGTCGCGGAGAAGCGGGGTTTCGCGCCAGATTACGCTGGTTTCGAACGGCTTATGAAGGAACAGCGCGCCAGGGGCAGGGAAAACCGGAAGAAAGCGGGGCTTCTGGGTAATGGCAAGGACGCGAAGCTGGTCGAGGTCTGTCGCAAGCTTCAGAGCGAGGGGGCAGCGACGATGTTCGTAGGTTACGAGACCCTCGAAGCAAAAACGCCATTGCTCGCGCTACTTAACAGCGACGGCGAGCGCGTCAAATATCTGGAAGAAGGCGAGACGGGCTGGGTCGTCGCGGCGGAGACGCCTTTCTACGGCGAATCCGGGGGACAGATCGGCGATATAGGAGTTATTATCTCCGCGAGCGGCGCGGCGAAGGCGCTGACAACGTCGCGTCCCATTCCCAACATGATCATCCAGCAAGTAAAAATGGAAGCCGGCGAATTCCATGAGGGGCAAGAAGCGGAATTGCGCGTCGACGCGGACACGCGCGCCAATGTGACGAGAAACCACACCTGCGCTCACCTGTTGCACGCGGCTCTTCGGCGCGTCCTGGGAGAGCATGTCCGGCAGGCGGGATCTCTGGTCGACGGCTCGAAAATCCGGTTCGATTTTTCCCATTTCGCGGCATTAAGCGCGGAGGAGCTGGCCGCGGTCGAGAGGGACGTAAACAGGATGATAATGGCCGATTTGCCGGCGGAAGCCAAAATAATGCCCAAAGATGAGGCTCTCGCGGCCGGCGCCATGGCCCTCTTTAGCGAAAAATACGGCGACGACGTGCGCGTTCTTCGCATTGGCGCAGATTCGCCGGAATCAATGGAATTATGCGGCGGGACGCATTTGACCAGAACCGGACAAGCTGGAATGTTCCTGATCCTGAATGAAAGCTCGGTCGCCGCCGGCGTTAGACGCATAGAGGCGGTATCCGGCTGGAACGCATATAATGTAGTATTAAACCAGCGCGGAGAATTGAATGCGGTAGCCATGAATCTACAAGCTCCAATCGAGAGCGCGGCGGAGAAGGCCTGGGCGCTTCAGGAAGAAATCAGAAAGCTTCGCAAAAACGCCCGCGCGACTCCGTCCGCGGAAATCGACGAGGCGCGTATTAATGAAAGCTTGACCGAAGTCGGCGATATTAAAGTTGTCAGTATGGAACTCAAGGGCGCCGGAATGAAAGTACTGCGCGAACTGATGGATAAACTGCGCGGTAAGTTTGAGAAAAAGGCCGTTGTCTGTCTGGCCGGCGTCGAAAACGGCAAAGCGGCGATGGCGCTTTATGTTTCCAAGGATTTGCATGAAAAATTCGCGGCGCCGGCGGCGATAAAGGAAGTCGCTTCGATAATAGGCGGCTCCGGCGGCGGC
>CAMWPE010000032.1 GCA_947176055.1 uncultured Desulfovibrio sp. | reverse complement strand
CGGTCGACGCCTTGTTTGACAACGGTCGTCGCGGGCGCGCGATAACAGGCACCAATGGCCGTCCCCTAAAATCCCTCTCTGATATGATCAAGGGCAAACAGGGCCGTTTCCGGCAGAATTTGCTAGGCAAACGCGTGGATTACTCCGGTCGTTCGGTTATCACCGTAGGACCGTATCTCAAATTGCACCAATGCGGCTTGCCAAAAAAAATGGCGCTCGAACTCTTCAAACCTTTTATCTATTCGGAACTGGAAAAAAGAGGGTACGCTTCGACAATCAAGAGCGCGAAGAAGATGGTCGAGCGGGAAGATCTGGTGGTCTGGGATATTCTCTCGGAGGTAGTTCGCGAATATCCGATTTTGCTCAACCGCGCGCCTACGCTTCACAGACTGGGAATTCAGGCATTTGAACCGTTGCTCGTGGAGGGCAAGGCTATTCGTTTGCATCCTCTTGTCTGCGCGGCGTACAACGCCGACTTCGACGGCGATCAGATGGCCGTTCATATTCCTCTTTCCGTTGAAGCGCAAATTGAATGTCGCGTGCTTATGATGAGCACAAATAACATTCTTTCCCCCGCGAACGGAGGTCCGGTAATCGTGCCTTCGCAGGATATCGTTCTGGGACTGTATTATATGACGGTGGAGAGGAGCCGGGAAAAGGGCGAAGGAATGATCTTTTGCGCCCCCTGGGAAGTGGAAAGCGCCTATGACTCCGGAAAGGTAGGATTGCACGCCAGGATAAAAGTCCGTATGGACGACGGCAAAATTTATAATACCACTCCGGGACGCGTCCTGGTAAACGGCATTCTGCCGCCGGAATTGCCATTCGAGAGCGTGAACACAGTGCTTACGAAAAAGGCGATAGCCAAACTCGTAGGCGCCGCTTACGCCAAAGCGGGGATCAAATCCACAGTAATTCTGTGCGACAAGCTGAAGGATCTGGGTTACGAGTTCGCTACGCGCGCCGGAGTGACAATCGGCGTGAAGGATCTGAAGATCCCGGACAAGAAAAAAGGAATTCTGGAGAAATCCCAAGCCGAAGTAGAGGATATCGAAGGTCAGTATCGCGACGGCATTATTACGAGAACGGAAAAGTATAATAAGGTAGTCGACGTCTGGACCAAAGCCACGCAAGATGTTTCGGCCGCGATGACCGAGGAGATTTCTCATGACATCGTCAGGGATGATAATGGAGAAATAGTTTACGACGCGGAGACCGGCGAGCCTGTCAAGGATGACAGCTTTAACCCGATTTTCATGATGTCCAATTCTGGCGCCCGCGGCAATCAGGATCAGATGCGGCAATTGGCCGGAATGCGCGGCCTGATGGCTAAACCGTCCGGCGAGATTATAGAAACGCCGATCACTTCGTCTTTCCGCGAAGGGCTGTCCGTGCTCCAATATTTCACATCAACGCACGGCGCGCGGAAAGGTCTGGCGGACACGGCTTTAAAGACCGCCAACTCCGGCTATCTGACCAGGCGCCTCGTGGATGTGGTTCAAGATGTAATCGTCTCCGAGCATGATTGCGGCACTGTGGACGGCATCGAGATTACGCCCTTGCAGGTTGGAGGAGAAATCAAAACGCCCTTGTCCGAAAGGATTATTGGACGCGCCCTTCTTTATCCAGTCATGGATCCGGAGGATCCGGAAAAGGTTTTATTGCCGGAAAACACCTTGATCGGCAAAAAAGAAGCCGACCTCATCGAGAAATATCATATACCTTCCGTAACGGTGCGCTCGCCGCTTACATGCCAGTCTGAACGCGGCATCTGCGCTCTTTGTTACGGCAGGGATCTGGGTCGGGGCCATCTCGTCAATACTGGCGAAACCGTGGGAATTATCGCCGCGCAATCTATAGGAGAACCGGGCACGCAGCTTACGATGCGCACATTCCATATAGGGGGCACCGCGTCAAGCACCATTGAGAAGAATAGTCTGGAAGCCCAGAATGCGGGCACGATTCATTTGCATCGCGTGCGCACTGTGCGCAATAGCAAAGGGGATCAACTGGTACTGGGCAAAAGCGGTCAGATAGTCATCGTAGATTCCCAGGGTAAAGAAGCGGAGAAGTATACTTTGCCTAATGGCGCGCGGCTTTATGTCCAGGAAGGCCAGAAAGTAGCGCAAAAAATGATTCTCGCG
The DNA here is from genome assembly GCA_947176055.1 of uncultured Desulfovibrio sp. Taxonomy (GTDB): domain Bacteria; phylum Desulfobacterota; class Desulfovibrionia; order Desulfovibrionales; family Desulfovibrionaceae; genus Desulfovibrio. Next base: position 11,968 of record CAMWPE010000032.1, on the reverse strand, counting down.
GAATGGGATCCCTTTAACGAGCCGATCATCGCCGAAGAAAACGGCAAAATCAGCTTCCGGGATATAATCGAAGGCAGAACGATGCAGGAGCGGGAAGACGAGATAACCAGGCAGAAAGACCGGACGATCATGGAATTCCGCACGACCAATCTTCGTCCATCCATCGACATACTCGATGAAAACGATGAAATAAAAGCGAGCGCCCATGGTTCTGGAAAAGCGACTTACGCTTTGCAGGTCGGAGCGATTCTCATGGTCGAAAATGGCAAAGAGGTAGAGGCCGGCGATATCATCGCCCGCAAACCTCGCGAAACCTCCAAAACCAAGGATATAGTCGGCGGTTTGCCGCGAGTGGCCGAGCTTTTCGAAGTGCGCAAACCCAAGGATATGGCCGTGGTTTCGGAAATTTCCGGCACCGTGTCGCACGAAGGCGAGAGCAAAGGCAAGAGAAAGATAGTTGTCCGGCCCGACATTGGCGAGGCCAGGGAATATCTTGTGCCCAAGGGCAAACATATAGTCGCGGCGGACGGAGACTTTGTGGAAGCGGGAGACACGCTAACCGAAGGATATCCGGAATTGCATGACATATTGCGAACCAAGGGCGAAAAGTACCTGGCGCGTTATTTAGTCGATGAAATTCAGGAAGTCTACCGTTTCCAGGGCGTGGGCATCGATGACAAGCATATTGAAGTCATCGTGAGGCAGATGCTGAAAAAACTTACCATTCTCGATCCCGGCGGAACCAGTTTCCTCGTTGGCGAGCAGGTAGACAAGGCCGAATTCCGGAAGAAAAACCAGGAAGCGATCGAAAAAGGATTGGAACCGGCCACGGCCGAACCTCTTGTGCTGGGTATCACCCAGGCCTCCCTTACGACTTCGTCGTTTATTTCCGCCGCCTCTTTCCAGGAAACGACGAAAGTGCTTACAGAGGCGTCTCTTAAAGGCAAAAAGGATCAGCTCCATGGTCTGAAAGAAAATGTAATCGTAGGGCGCCTTATTCCCGCGGGAACAGGATACAGGCAATATGTGAAAGGCGAAATCGAAGTGCCAGAACAGAAAGAGAAGCCTGATAAATTCCTCGAGGAGCTGGAAGAAAATCCCATTCTCGCTGATCTGGATCAACCGTAAAAAGTTTTAACGCCGCGACATCAAGCGGGCGGAGAAAATGGGAAGGCCCGGAAACGGGCCTTTTTAATGTCGACGCGTAAAACGCGAAAAAAAGTGTTAAAATTTTGATCAGGAACTCTTTAGTCCCGCCTTTTCCATTATTAAAGATAGTTTTTTGTCTATATTATCATTTTCCGCGACTTTTTTCGTCAATTCGGAGTTTATAGCGAGGAGACTTTGTATTTGTTCGTCGCGTTCCCGAAGAACATTCCTGGCCCGCTCCGCCTCGCGTCGCGACTCTTCAATCAGCCTCTCTTTTTCAGCAATCCTTGCGTCGAATTCTTCCCGGAGATCTTTAAGACGCGTATGAGCTAGATTCACTTCCGAAATCATAGTCCTGTAAAGTTCGCGAAATGTCTCGAGTCTCCCTTTTATTTTTTTAGTTTCATTCTCCGCGATATAAAGGTCATCCGAAAGAGAACGAACCAGGGTTTCGGCGTCGACGCTTAAGCGAACGTCGCCAAATAAACGCTTATGAGCGACTGACGCGGCTTTCCTGATTTTTTCCAGATACCTGCCTTCCGATTCGCTGAAATTTATATCTTTAGGCAAAATATTGATAATGGCGTTCGCGATCCATATATCCTCCGCGTCGTAAGCCCTGAAAGCCAGCCATTTGAGACGGAATGGGGCGGGATCGGCGCGCCACGCTTTGAAAGCGTAAGAAAAAGCGGTTTTAGGATCATCCTCGAGGGCCTTTTTAGCAAGGACAGTATAGGCTTCGCCTTTAATTCGCGAGGAAATTTCCACAGACGCGAGGAGTTCTTCGACAGCTTTATCTCCGCCGGCTTCAAAGGCCTTGATTACGGCGGAATAACCTTTTCCTCCCAGTTCCGCCGGCGGTTTCATCTTGGCGTCCTGGGTTTTCAGACGTCGCAACTTTAAGGATGTCAGGAGAAGCCGAGGCAACGAATAAATATTATCGAAAAGATCTCGACCCCATTGACCCTCCCTCAACAGTTTGCCATCGGCTATAAATTCCCCCATTAACCGGACCAGGGCCTCTGACTGGGGATGAAGCAACGCGAGATCTTCTTGCGCGGGAAGGTCGAGGGATTCTTTGCTTTGTGACACGGTCCTTTTTCCTGAAAAATTTTAGTGTTTTTTGGCGATCAAACACAGATGCTTTTTGAAAATCATATAGTTTATCATCCCCGCGGCCCTGACTTGTTCATCCGAAAAGTCCTCCAGTCCGGGATAAAATTGAGTCTGGGAATCTCCCATTACCGCAAGTGAGATTTGCGAAAAGAAACGGGCCGGATCAACGGGATAATTTGCATAGGGACGCTTCCTGGAACGGAATGTCCCAAAAGACGTATGAATTGCCTCGATCAGATAATAGGCTCCCGGTTCGAGCAATCTAAAAACGGTTATAAACGAATTTATCTGATCGGCCCATGTGTGCGACGCGTCGTCGATAACGATCGTCGGGTTGTACTCTTTGATAATATTGGCCAGCCGGCGCCGGTCATCCCCGGTTATCAATTCCACGCGAATTTCCGGATGAATCGGACCAAAATCCTTATCAGTAATATCAACTCCAACTATAAGAGCTTTGGGAAAAAATTCGCGCCACATATTCAAGGATTGACCTTTATAAATACCCAGTTCCAGTAGACAGAAATATTTATCCCTCAAGGGTTCGAAAATTTGTTCGTATAAATCGAAATATTCGTGGATGTGTTTGTTCGTGCCAAATTTCCGGGCGAGGTAATCGAGAGTTGGACGTTCCGGCGACGAGGCTTTCTTATCCTTGGACGACAATGTTGTCTCCTTGAAATTTTTTATATTATCGGCGAAGCTTACCGGCGGTAAATCCGGAGAGACTTCGATATTTAATGCATCGATATTTTTTAAATCCGGATCGCGGTCAAGAAGGGTTTCAATATATTCGAAATTGACAGGTATAGGCTTCTTGGAACTTACTTTCTTATTGCTTTCGCGAATCTTAATCGTCTTATAATCGACATTTTTTTGGTTCTTGATAATATTAAACATACCCTCGCCGCGCATATGCCGGGCAAAAGCTACAAAACGGGTTTTTACTGGATCTTTAAGAAATAGCAATGTGTGAAAATAAGACGCTTCCAATCCTGTCACGAGCTCGCTTGTCGCAACCTCCTCAACCTGTTCCATAAATGTCAATGTTTCTGGATAAACAACTTTGAAGCCGCGTTTTGCGAAAATTTCATCGAAACGAGCGTCGTCCTGGGTATGACCTCCCATAAATCTATGCAATTTAGAACGAGAAAAGAATATTTTTTTACCAGGAATGATAGCGTTTTCTTGCCTGGCAAGAAAATCAAGTTGACGACGCTCGATATAACTATGGATCTGGCAGGCGGGATCCGGGAAAGCCAGCGCCGCGAATTTTGTAGGTTTCGCGAGATTTATCACGCGGCCTTTGACGCCTAAAAATCTCAAAATTTGTGCGTATAAACCAGGATGCACCCTTTGATCCATAAATACAATAGGCCACGGACAGTCCTGGGTACGCCAAAGGCGGGCTATACCCTCCGTGATAAAATGCCCGTACGCGCCATTGGAAAAGCCGGCGTAAATACACGGTTCGGCAATATAATCCTCATAAGAGTCGTCAAAGTCCAGAAAATCAACGCAATTGATATTTTCCGGTGTAGTAAAGTACATGGCTTCGTAGATTCTTTCGCCATCCTCCGTATGCGCGCCCATCCGGCCTAAAAAATAGCCTTTGTGATCGCGCTCAAATGGCCGCAAAATTACATTTTTGAATAATTTTACGCGATCATTCATAAAGCGCCTGGCTTCGCGCCAATTTTGGGGATAAAAAAGAACCGGTAACGCCTGTCATGTTTTAGCTCGTAATCAAGTCTATTTCGCGCGCGATAATGGTTCTGGATGGACGCGAGCGGCGAACGTTCTCCGCCGCGGCGCGAGACATTCTCATAAATAGCTCCGGATCGTCCGCCAAGCGTCCTATACCTTCGGCCAAGGCCGAAGCGTTCTCCGGCGGCGCGAGAATCGCGCAATTTTCATCGACAAATTCGGGAATGGCCGCGACTTTGTTCGTTGCGGGCACGAGTCCGCAAGCCATGGCTTCGTCGCGAGCCACGCCTTGAGAATCCCAGCGAGTAGGAGTAAGGCAGACGCCAAAACGGGGATAAAGCTCCGCCATCTCCTCCGGGGAATAAAACCTTTTTTCAATCCGTATATTGGGAAACGCGCGCAACGGCGCGACGGTTTCCTCAAACAAGGCTCCGTCTCCGGCGACAAGGATTTCGAATTTATTAAAATCGTTTCTTTTAGACAGTTCAAAAATACATTTTACAGCGAGATCGTTTCCATATTTAGGGCTATAAAAAGATCGCAAAAGGATGATTTTATACCTGTTTTCCGAGGGCAAGGCGCGATATTTAAAAATATCCGTATCCACTGGATTATGAATAATAGCGAAACGATCTTCAGGTAATCGAATTTTATAATCTTCCATTACCTCTTCCGCGAAATATCTGGAGACAAACACAAGCTTGAGGTTATCGTCTCTTGAGTAAAGAACCTGTTTCCAGTAGCCCATGCGATTCATGCTCTTTTGTTGTTCCAGCTCCAGCTGGTCGCGGCTATTAAAATTAAATAATCTTCTATGCCAAGGCTGAATTTCGCTGCCATGCGCCCACACGATCTTTTTTAAGCCAGGCAGACCTCTCATTATTTTCCATACTGGATAGTACAAAAAATGAACCAGGACCTTCTTGTAAGAATGGGAACTCAATATTTTTTTAAGATAGCGGATATCGCCGGAGACTATATTAATACCGTTATATTCCCTGAATCGCGTACTCCTGCCAGGTTCGTGGACGAAAATATCTACATTCAGACCATTTTTTCTATATTCTTTAATTCTCCCGTGCACAAAAGCGTTTTTATATAAATCGTCGTAATCCGGATAACCCGAAGTAACAAGGAGATAATCGGAGTGGCTGGCAAAATTTCCCAGTTCCGCGTAATCATCTCCAAAATTGAGCGAATAAATATACGAAGGTCTTTCCGGATTGGTCAATAATCCAATCTGGAAGGCCGCGGCGCTTCCGGGTATGGGATGCGCGCAACAAACATGAGGCGGGCAAATCCTCTCGCAAAGGAGAATTTGCGATTCGTCCAGAAAACGTATCGCGTAACCGGCGCTTCCATGCGCGTTTAACGCGGTCTTAAGGATATCGTCGTTTCTGTAATCTCCAAGCGACAAGGTAGAACTCAAGATCATTTTTTTATCTTCCGCCGCGGGACATTCGATATAAAACGCGTCATCGTCAAGCGACAGATTTTCCTTCATGGTCTCTTCTGGAAATAGCGAAGCGACCCTACGCGGTCCATGGAAACGCAGGGTAACGGGAGCTTTGGGGGAGCCGGGGCCAGTGGTTTCCGCGAGACGGTTTAACTCCTCAATATCCAGACCCTGATCGAGCGGGTCGCTCAACTCCAAAGTCGCCGCGGCCAAAGGGGACCCAGCTCCGTCCTCGCAATAGCTCAAGGAATCAAGAGAGAGGCCGGCGAATATTTCTTCTCTGGCGATCATATTCAAGATAGCGCCGAATGTCGCGTCTTTCCCCAGAACGCCGGAATTGATTATCGCGCGCCTTAAAGGCAAAGCCGCGCTCAATTTATACTCTTCACCCGGATTTATCCGCGCAATCCCTCCGTTTTGAAGTTTCCAGAATGTAGCTTTTCCAAGAGCCGGATAAGCCGCGAATTGGGAAGCCAGGATCATATCCTTCAGGTAGTTTTTGCCATGCCAATCGCGCGAGTCCAGAGTTGTGACCCAGAATTCTCCGTTAACAATTTCGCCAATTTTCAAATTGTTTGCTAAATTATCCTCAAATACAAAAATATCGGGACTGGGGCAGCTCTTTTTTATGGAATTCAGGAGCTCCGCGGGACAGATTATACACAATCTTTTGTTTTGACAGGTTTGCGAGCTAAAAGCTCTGGAAAGAGCGACGGCTGAGGCGATGTCGCCTACGGAGGAAACGCAAAGAACAGGCGGAAAACTGACCGGCGGATTTACGCCAAGCGTTTTCAGCGCGATATATTCAAATCTTTTTTTATATGTGTGTTGATCCAGAACCTTGCGCAAGGCCGCGAGTTTAATTTTATCAAGCTCGAGAGGAGATACGCTGGTCAGTCTTCGCGCTATATTCGCTCCGTTATCGGACATAAAAACCAGATCGCCAAAAAAATTGCGAACTCCCTGTGAAAAATTACTGATCACCGGAGTCCCCGAAGCCATAAGCTCGAATACTCTCCGGGCGAACATGGTTTGACTGTATTTGACAGTATTTAAATTAATAGCCCATTCGTAACCTTTATAAGCCTGATCGATATCCTTGTAATCAAGGTTGGGCAAAATGTTTTCGTGATACTTTTCAGGAAAACGGTAGCGCGGCCAGTCATATTCGTAAAAACGGTTATATATAGCTAGGGGCCCGATTTTTTTCAAAGCGTCAAAAATATTTTCGAGATTTTCCATCCTCTCGGGGAAGCGTCTGTAATAGGCTCCCGCGAAAGAAAAGCCGGGTTTTCTACCGTCGGGGAATTCAATAGGATTTTGCAACTTCGGCTGACAAGCGAAAGGCAGGAGATATACGCGGTCATGGCCAAGTTCGGCTTTATACCACGGGATACAATCGATATCGGTGGTAAATGTATAATCGCATTTTTTCGCAAGATTGAGGAAGGCGCCGTAATGAACCGGATCCTCCTTAGCCCAATACGCCGTTGGAATTTTACGAAATTTTGCCCAGTTTATAATTTCATCGACTTCGTCCGAACCTTGTCCCCGCATTTTGCTGACCCAGAGCTTATGTTTTCCGTGCCACGCGGACTCCAGAAAAATCAGATCGGGTTTAAATTCGTCAAGTTGTTGAATACAATAGTCGGGAATTAATTGAAGAATATTGCATTCATCCTTAAAATTATTGTAAGTAAAATCGTCCATTATCGCGGCTACGCGAATTTTGGCGAAGGGAATAATTTTTGACTCCATAAAACAGGTTTCCGATCAGAATTCCAATATTTCCCCAGACGAAACCGTTACAGTCGCGCGCGAACAAGGATTCACGGAAAAACGTGAATACTCCGCCAAAGCGCTTATTAGCGGGACTCGAGGCCGCGGCATATAACAGGAGACAAAACACGGTTAAAAAGTCCGGATTTCTCGCCGCGCGTCTGGAAATTTTAGCAACGTCTCAAGCTAACAATACTCGCGAGTATTTTGGCAAAAAGCTGGCTTTGAGACAAGCGCTATTCTTCGTCTCGCTATATCCGACGCGTAGCTATCGCTCCAATAATTATGGGGAAGAGCGGCTCGCGAATGGCGCGCCTACCGGAAGGGGACACGCGGGAAACCCGCGTAATATATTTCTCGATAAACATATTTATTTTTCAGACAGTAATCGGCGCGCGAAATTTTCGCCAACATAGGGCGCGGACAATTGAAAATAATCGCCGGTATGGCGGATTAGCGACGCGTCGCGCGATCTGAATGGTCGGCGATAGGACTCGACTGATCGAAAGAAATAATTTTCAACGAAACTTGCCAAGGTTGAATCATGTTCCGGATAACAGTATGCTGACGGAAATAAAAAAGGCCCGCTAACGGGCCTCTCAAATCCTGGGACAGAAATATTACTGGGCTATGACGCGGAAATCGTCGCGGCGGTTCTGCGCCCATACGGCTTCCCCGGTGCCAAGCACGGCCGGATTTTCCTTGCCGTAGCTGATCATTTCCAGCTGACCGGGATTTACGCCATGGTTGACAAAATAATCGTAAGCGGCGCGGGCGCGACGCTCGCCGAGGGCGAGGTTATATTCCTGGGTGCCGCGATCGTCGCAGTTTCCTTCGATGCGGACGCGGATATCGGGGAACTGCTTTAGCAAATCGGCGTCGCGGGAGAGAACGGCGTCGTACTGGCTTTCGATATTATACTTGTTGAAAGCGAAATAGACGCGGGAATCGGAAATGGTCTGCACCGCGCTGGTCAATTCTTGATTCTGGGTATTTTCGTAAACCGGTTCCTCGGTTGTTTTCTTGGCGCAACCAAAGCTGGCGCCAAGAGCCAATACCAGTGTAAGAATGATAGCTAAACGTTTCATGGCTCCTCCTGAATGAAAGCGCGCAAAAATTTATTGATTCGCTGTTACCCAAACAACTTGCAGATGGTATCTTGCAATTAAATTTTGTCAAGGGATAGAAGACGGTCGGGGAAAATTTTTTATACCGCCGAGTTAAACATTAAATAGAAAATGGACGACGTCGCCGTCTTGCATCTCATAATCCTTCCCCTCGGAGCGGAGAACGCCGTCGGCGCGGCATTCGGCCTCTCCGGAGCGGCTCATAAAGTCATCGAAAGACACGACTTCGGCGCGAATAAAACCCCTTTCAAAATCGGTATGGATCACGCCGGCGGCCCTGGGAGCTTTCCAGCCTCCCCTGATTGTCCAGGCGCGCACTTCGTCGGGACCGGCTGTGAAATAACTGCGCAGGCCCAGGATCCTGTAACTTTCGCGGATGACAGTCTCCAGGCCGCCGTTGCCGGCGCCGTAAGAGGCGAGCAGTTCCGCTCTCTCTTCTTTTTCCAACCCCCGCAACTCTTCTTCAAGGCGAGCGCACACACGGACGCAGGGAGCGTTTTTTTCTTTGGCATAAACTTCCAGACGCTCGCTCAAAGGGTTGCCGGAAGCCGCGGAGTCCTCGTCCACATTGGCTAGATAAATGACGGGTTTAGCCGTAAGAAGTTCCATTTCGCGCCAAGCGTCCAGAAAGATTTCGTTATCGGGTTTTTTGAAATCCCGCGCTTCGCGACCCTCATTCAGCCACGCGACAAGATTTTCCAGAATCTCGCAAGCAACCTTATGATCTTTGCTGGCTTTCGCCAGTTTGCGCGTCTTTTCCAGACGCTTTTCCGCGGTTTGTATGTCGGCCAGAAGAAGCTCCGCGGAAATAATTTCCGCATCCCGGACAGGATCGACCGATCCGGCTACATGGGCGATGTTGTCGTCTTCAAAACAACGGACCACCTGGATGATCGCGGCGCATTCGCGGATATTGCCAAGAAACTGATTGCCGAGACCCTCGCCTTTGCTGGCTCCTTCCACCAGACCGGCGATGTCAATGAAATCGACGGCGGCGTAAATTGTTTTTTTGGGAGAAACTTTCGCGGAAAGTTGATCAACCCTTTCGTCTGGAACGGGGACGGTGGCTTTGTTAGGTTCTATGGTGCAGAAGGGATAGTTCGCTGCCTGGGCGTTTCCGGCCCGCGTCAGAGCGTTGAAAAGCGTCGATTTGCCAACATTGGGCAGACCTACTATACCCATGCTCAATGCCATGGCGATATCCTTTTTCTTTATGATCTGTTTCGTTTAAAATTATTATCTAATATCGAGGCTAATTCCCCAGCGATAATTTAACGGATACATCTAGCGGTTAAGTCGCCATAGCGCGGCCGTTTTCCAAACCTGATAACTATAGAGCGGAGTTAACCTAGCGCGTAAAAAAATAGCCCGCTTCGGCGGGCTTATAATACTATGGCTAACAATGACGCGCAAGGATTAACGGAGGCGCGTATAAACGGTCGGAGACATGCCGCCGCCGTAATTTTCCACAAGCATAGGTTTTAAATCCGGCGTAATTGGCACAGTTCCGGACGCTTTGGCCAGGACTTCGTTGCCGTTTGTGGAGATAAGACTGTAGGTAAAGCGCACGTCGTCGCCGCTTACTATATAGGTGCCCGCCAGGATTGCCTGACCTTTGCCAATGGTCGACGCGAGTTCGGGCACGCGACGCGTGAGGATGAATTCGCCGGTCCGAACATCGAAGCGAATGGCTTTGCCTTTGCGGATTTCGTCGTAACGATAACCGCGATTGACCAGCCAGCGGGAGATCTCTTCGGTCATTTGCCGGGCCAGACCGGATGCTTGTTCGAGGTTATTAATATTGGCGGCGGTGGTTCCCATAATCATTATATTCGCGCGGGCGGATTTCTGCGAGGACGAATTAAACCCGGCGGAACTGCCGGTAAACCGTTGCATGAGCTGATTGTCAAGCTCTTTGCCTATGGCGGCGGCCGCGTCGGGAACATTGCCGTCGGCGGCCGCGGTAAGGGGAAAGAGCAACGCGGCCATAATAAGAATTATCACAATAAAGCGGGACATAATTTACCTCAACGCATGGTTCTGATTAAGAGTTCGACGCCGGCCATTTCCCTTTTTATAATATCGAGATTAGCGGCGTTGCGGCAGGTGGAAATTGCCTGGGCGTAGGCTTGACGAGAGAGTTCGTATCTGCCCTGATCGCGGTATTCCCGCGCTTGCCTCAAATAATCGAGACTCACGTCATAGCCGCGGCTGGCGGTCGCGCCGGGCGGGATTGGCGCGCCGCCGATTATTTCGGCCTTCCCCGTCGCTGGCAAGAGAAGAATGGCAAGAAGTGACAAAAATATAAATTTAGGCATATCGGCTCCTTGGTTTTTATTATCTACCCTGCACAATGGGGATGCCGTTGACGAGAGGCTGGGAGGAGGACTGGGACGAGGATGAGAGTCCGGAAGAACCCTGCGCCATACGAAGAAGCACGGGAGTATTTTCCAGCACGAGTTCGCCGGTGCGCAGAACGAGGCCATCCGAGGCGCGAACCAGACGCGCGTTAATAAAAGTCGCCGCCTTGTCAACATAGTATGTGCCGACGAGCAAAGCCGCCCATTTCTGGCCTTTTGTAGGAACAACCTGATTCGCGACCAGAGCGAGATCGTCCTTGCCTCCCATCACATTGATCTTGCCCGTCAGACGATATTCGCGGGTAGGGAAGCCGCGCTGATTAAACTCGTAGTACATGGATTCCGCGATTAGCCTGCCAAGGGGAGAGGAAAGAGAGGTATTGTTGACGTTTACAAACGAAGTGGGCATTGCCACATAGCCTCGCAAGGCGTCGTTTGGCACGGTCGCGAGCATTTGATCCGCGAGTTCGCGGCATTGCAGCTTTAAGTCCACCGCGTCGACATAGCCTTGAGGCTGGGGGGGCAGTGGCTTTCGAGCGCAACCGGCAAGAATTGCCGCGAGCAGGACGCAAAACAGGAGCGGACGGAAACGATTAACCATGGTCGCCTCAAAATAATGTTATAAATTATGAAAATATTTGACGCTTTTAATACATCGGGCTCTTCGCGCGAGACGCGAGCGTTATTAGTCAGCTAAAAAGATGCAAAAAACAGTCCATTTACCGGAAATGGTCGAAGCCCGATCATAATTAATATATAATCGGCGCGACCTATAAACGCGATAGATCTTTTCGCATATATTATTACCGATCGCGAGCGGAATCAAATTCGCGACAAAGAGACGCGGAGGCATAATGAGCGCGCAAATCAGGCTCGGTTCAGTCACAATAGGAGGAGGAGCGCCAGTGCGGGTGCAAAGTATGACCAATACGGACACCCGCGACATTGAAGCGACCCTGGCGCAAATCGGGAGACTTGCCAAACTCGGTTGCGAAATTGTCCGGGTCGCGATTCCGGACGAAAAAGCCGCGGCGGCTTTATCCTCCATCGTCCTCCGCTCGCCGCTGCCCGTTGTCGCGGATATCCATTTTGACTGGAGGCTGGCGATAGCGTCCATGGAAGCGGGCGCGGCCGGGATAAGAATCAATCCGGGAAATATCGGCTCGCGGACTAAAACGGAAAAGGTTATCGACGCCGCGAAGGCGCGCGGCGCGGTAATTCGCGTAGGCGTTAATTCCGGCTCCCTGGAGAAAGATCTTTTGGCTAAATACGGG
>CAMWPE010000031.1 GCA_947176055.1 uncultured Desulfovibrio sp. | reverse complement strand
TGGGAGCGTTGTTAAGCGTCGCGCCCGACTCGGCTTTGTTGCTTCTGGAAAGCGGCGAAACAGCCGAAATTCCTCTTTCGGCGGTTAAAACGGGGGATAAGCTGGTTGTGCGCCCGGGCAGCCGGATTCCGGCCGACGGCGTCGTCATCGACGGCCATTCGGCGATCGATTTATCGCTCCTTACCGGAGAGTCAATTCCGGAAGCGGCCGGACCAGGGGACAAATTGGTCGGAGGCAGTCTTAATGGCGAGGGCTCCCTGGTAATGGAAGTTCAGGCTACGGGCCAAAATACAAAATTGAGCAGGATAATCCGCCTTGTGCGCGAAGCCCAGGGCTCCAAGGCGCCTATAGCAAGGCTGGCGGACAAGGCGAGTTATTATTTCGTGCCGGCGGTCATGCTTTTCGCGGTTCTTTCGGCGGCGGCGTGGGCGCTTTTTAGCCGCGAGCCTTACACTGTCGCCCTGACAGTGTTTGTCGCCATTCTCGTCATGGCCTGCCCCTGCGCCATGGGACTTGCCACGCCAATGTCGATTATGGTGGGCGCGGGCAGGGGAGCCAGTCTGGGCGTTCTTATAAAAAACGGAGCCGCGCTTGAGCGGGCCGGCCGGATCAACGCGCTCTGCGTCGATAAAACCGGAACCCTGACCGCCGGCAAACCGGCGCTTACTTCGGTTATTTCTCTTAAAACTCCTGGCGGGACGATTTCCAGGAAACAACTGTTGTCGATAGCCGCGTCTTTGGAAGGGCGAAGCGAGCATCCTCTGGGTCTTGCCATTATCGAAGCGGCCAAAAACGAAAATTGCGAATACGGAGCGGCGAGCAATATATCTATTCGGCCCGGGCTGGGCATCGCCGGCGACATCGCTTTCGATAACGCCCTTTATTACGCGGGCATAGGCAACGAAGCTTTCGCGAGAGAACATGGTCTGGAAATTAATCCGGATACCGGGGACAAACTCGCCTCCCTGGCGGACGAGGGACAGACGCCGCTATTGATGTTCGCTAGACAGCCGGGCGGCGAGCTTGGGCTGACCGCGATATTCGCGCTCGCCGATCAGCTCCGGCCCGAAACTCCCGATGTAATAGCAAGATTAAAAAAAATGGGCGTTCGTCCCGTCATGCTTACCGGCGATAATGACAGAACCGCTCGCGCCATAGCGAAAGCCGCTGGAATAGAAGAATTTTACGCGCGGTTGCTTCCCGAGCGGAAAGCCGGTTTTATAAAAAAACTCCGCGAGGAAGGAAAGATTGTGGGCATGGTCGGCGACGGACTGAACGACGCGCCGGCGCTGGCGACCGCCGACGTAGGATTCGCGGTGGGGGATGGGGTCGATGTTTCGGCAGAAGCGGGAGATATAGTGCTCATGCGGGGAGGCATGCGCGCGATTTTGACCGCGCTTGAACTATCGCGAGCGACCATGCGGAATATTAAAGAAAACCTGGGCTGGGCGTTTGGGTACAATATTCTCGGGTTGCCCGTGGCCGCGGGGTTGCTGTACGCCTTCGGAGGTCCAATGCTGTCGCCCATGATCGCCGGACTGGCGATGGCCCTCTCGTCGTTTTCCGTCGTCATGAACGCGTCGCGCCTGCGCGGTTTTGGCAAAAAGGCGGACGGGACGCGTTAAGACCGGCTAACCCCGGATAAACGTTCAGGCCAGACCGCTTTCCCGGATTATAGTTTCGCAAAGCGCGCTTTTATTTAATGTATAGAGATGAATACCGGGGGCGCCCAGTTCGAGCAGGCGACGGATCATATCGACGGCGATTTTAGCTCCTTCTTCGCGCACGGCCCCCGCGCCTCCTTTCGCGTTCGCTTCCTCAAGCCGCAGATAAAGTTTTGGGGGTATATGGGCGCCGCAGAGAGACAGGATTCTTTTAAGAGATTCAAAACTCTGGATGGAGATAATCCCGGGAATCACGGGAGCGATCGCGCCGCGCGTCCTGATATTTTCTGTCAGGTCAATATATTCGCGCGGGTCGAAAAACAACTGAGTAATGGCAAAGTCGGCTCCGGACGCGAGCTTTTCGGCGGTCCATTTCCTGTCCTCGGCGAAAGTGGGCGATTCCGGATGCGGATACGGATAAACGGCCACCCCCGCGTCCATGTCCGGAAATTCTTTTTTAAGAAACGCGACGAGATCCGAAGCGTGCCGGAAGCGCGAATTTTCGGGCGTCCACGATCTGTCCTCCGGATAATCTCCGCGCAGGGCCAGGATGTTATCGATTCCATTTTTTTGGAGACCGGCGACGAATTCGGCGATTCCTTTCTCATTCGCGCCCACGCATGTAAGATGGGCCATAGCGGGAATGCCGCGTCCGGCTACTCCGGAGGTTATTTCCAGGGTACGCGCCTGTTTTTTTCCGCCGGCGCCATAAGTAACGGACGCGAAGAGCGGCTTTAATTTTCCCAGCTCGTCAACGGCGTCGTAAAACGCGTCAAAATTGGCCGGATCAGAAGGGGGAAAAAATTCCAGCGAAAAAAATGGCTTCCGGGAATTCCGTATTAATTCGCTTATTCGCATAATTTCCCTCCGGAGCGAATAGTTTATTTTTTGATCCGGAAAATATCGGGCGCCATAACGGATTGGCAATAAAAATAGTTCAGCCGCCCTGACGAGTAAGCAAAATGATAACGTTAATCGAAGATTTTGGCGGATCGTCAATTCAAAAACGCTATAGCATACCAATATTTATGGATAAGTCAACGGTTGTCAAAAATCCCGACGGCAATTATTAACATCGACCAGTTGGCTCTGTCTTCTGGCTTTGCCGCCTTCGGACGCGCGACGTATTAATTGAGAATCGCGGGAAGACGCGTTAAGCTTTATGAAAATACTTATTATTTTGATATTTTTCGTCATCGTCTCGAGCGCGACGCATAGCGTTGAGAGCTTCGCGAAGAGCGTCGCTGCTCCCCCTTTGCCTTCCGTCGATCTGACAGCTCCGCAAGAAGGACGGCCCGATCGTCTGGGACTGGACGCCGCGGGGCGCCCGGCGTGGATTGGCCTTGAGCCCGGGCTTGATTTTGGCGAATTCCGGCTGAATGGCGACGAATCCAAAATTACCGCGCTCCGGGTCGATCCGGCCAAATTTGACTTTTTTCTTGGCGCGAGCAGCCAGGACGGCGGCGATCCTCGCAGTCTGGACAAATGGGCTAAAGAATACGATTTGCTCGCCGCGATTAACGCGAGCATGTATTTGCCCGACAATCGCACCAGCACCGGCTTTATGCGCTCGGGCGATCATGTCAACCAGGGACGCGTCATGGAGCGTTTCGGGGCTTTTTTTGTAGCCGGGCCAAAAAAAGACGACATTCCTCGAGCTACGATTATCGATAAGGATCTTCCGGATTGGCGCGAAAGACTGGACGATTATAATATTGTCGTTCAAAATTACAGGATGACAAGCGCGGATCGCCGCATTCTCTGGTCGCCGGGCGGTCCCGCTTCTTCCATCTCCGCGATCGCTCAGGACGGAGACGGCAATATTTTGTTCCTGCATTCGCGCGCCCCCGTCGAGGTCTATAATTTTGCCCACCATTTATTGCATCTTCCCCTGGACATAAGAACTGTGATGTATGTGGAGGGGGGCGCTCAAGCGGGACTCCTGATTAATACCGGAGCCATCAAACGCGAGCTGGGAGCGCCGCACGCGCCGTCTTTCCTCGCCGCGGGAGTATTAAAAGCGATCCTCCCCAATATTATTGGAGTAAAGCAAAACAGCAAAAACTGATCGGAAACGATCTTTACATTTTGCGGCGTTTGTTTTAAAAATATCACCGAAAAGAAGCGACGATATCCGTCGCCTGACACATGGCACAATCAATGTTCCAAGAGGTCGCGATGACAAAACTGTTGCAAGTGTATAAATGCGAAAAATGCGGCAATATGGTCGAAGTCGTTCACGCGGGCGACGGCGAGCTGTCCTGCTGCGGGCAGCCGATGGTTTTGATGGAGGAGGGCGCGGTCGACGCTTCCCTCGAAAAACACGTTCCCCAGGTCGAAAAATGGAAACGCGGTTATCACGTCAAAGTGGGCAGCGCGCGGCATCCCATGGAAGACAAACATCACATTGAATGGATCGAATTGGTGACTCCCGGCGCGAGTTTCAAACGTTACCTGTCTCCCGCGGATGAGCCCGAAGCTTTCTTCGACGACGTGGTCGCCGACGCTGTAACCGTCCGCGCCTATTGCAATTTGCACGGACTTTGGAAAGCCGACAATAAAAGTTAACCATACATAAAGGAGCAATCTGATGGCTGCCAATTACGTTTGCGAAGTATGCGGTTACGAATACGATCCCAAGGATCACGACGGCGTCGCTTTCGAGGATCTCCCCGACGATTGGACTTGCCCCGTGTGCGGCGTAAGCAAGGATCAGTTCAACAAGATGTAGATCTACGAGGATGGAACCGGCTCAGGGGTAGACGCGTAAACGACGCTCCAGAACCGGTCGCGCGAGCGCGCCAATCCGGAAAAATTTAATCGCAATCTGGCCCCGTTCGCATGGACGGGGCGCTTTTATTAAAAGGAGTCAGGAATGCGTCCAGTCGAAATAAAAAAGGATATTTACTGGGTCGGCGTAGTCGATTTTGATCATCGCGATTTTCACGGTTATTCCCGTTGCCCCGACGGCACCACCTGCAACGCGTACCTTATCAAGGATAAAAAGAACGTCCTGGTGGACACTGTCGAGCCAGACATGGCCGGGACGCTCCTCTGCCGCGTCGCGAAAGTCATGCCTCCGGAAAATATCGATTACATCGTATGCAATCATATGGAACTGGATCATCAGGGCGTGCTCGAAGAAATTGTCGAGCGCGTAAAGCCCGAAAAGATCTTCGTTTCGCAGATGGGCCTTAAATCCATGCAAGGTTATTTTCCCGGACGCGACTGGCCCATAGTCGGCGTAAAAAGCGGCGACGTTCTTGAGCTGGGAAACCGCAAAATCATTTTCCAGGAAACGCGGATGCTTCATTGGCCGGACAGCATGGTGTCCTATATTCCGGAAGAGAAGCTTTTGTTGAGCAACGATATTTTCGGGCAGAACATTGCCTCTACGGACAGGTTTGAAGACACTTTCAACGACAAGGACGAGTTCGCCTACCGTGTGAAGGAATATTATTACAATATTGTCCTGCCATATTCCCCCGTTGTTCTGAAAACTCTGCCGGTTGTGGAAAAGCTGGATGTCGATATGGTCGCGCCGGATCACGGACTTATTTACCGCGGGCGCGATTCCATAAAAAAAATTATCGATATGTATAGAAGTATGGCGGAGCAAAAGCCCAATAAAAGGGCAGTTATCTTTTACGACACCATGTGGAAATCGACGGAAAAGATGGCTTACGCCATCTGCGGCGGGTTGGAAGAAAACGACGTGCCGACAAGGATCATGAGCGTCAAGGCGAATCACCACAGCGCGATCATGACGCAACTGGCCGATTGCGGAGCTGTTCTTGCGGGCTCTCCCACTCATAACAACGGCCCGCTTCCACTTGTCGCCGCAATGCTCTGCTATATGAAAGGCTTGCGTCCCATGAACCGGGTGGGGGCGGCTTTTGGCTCGAGTGGTTGGTCTGGCGAGGCGCCAAAATTCCTGCAATCGCAACTAGCCGAAATGGGTATGGATCTTCCCGCCGATCCCTTGAAATGTCTGTGGACTCCCACAAAAGATACCTACAAAGCCTGCAACCAGCTCGGCAAAACCGTAGCCGAAACCCTAAAAGCGAAGATCGCCAACTGGAAATAAACAGCGAACAAGGAGCGGAATATTAGCTATTCCGCCTGTCATCCGCGTTCTAAAATTGACAAGGGAGGGAATCCTCCCTTTTTTAACGAAAGGGTTCCTTCAATGAAGTGCAAGATGTGCGGGGAAACAGCCGCCGTCAGTCTGCGAAGCTGTCACGCCGGTTTTTGTGAAAAGTGCTACCAGATTTACTTCCGGCGCCAAGTGAAAAGAGGTATTGAATCGCGGAATTTGTTTTCCCGGGACGACAGAATCCTCGCGGCCCTGTCCGGAGGCAAGGATTCCCTCGCCCTCGCGCTGGAACTAGTCGAATTGGGCTACAACGTTACGGGATTGTTCATAGATTTGGCGATACCGGGATCTTCGGCGAAAGCCAGAGGTATTACGGAGGAATTTTGCCGCGCCCATGGCTTGCCTTTAATTGTAGCGGATCTTGGCAGGGAAGGTCTGCCCATTCCCGAAGTAAAAAAACTATTGCGCAGGCCGGTGTGCTCGATGTGCGGCAAGATTAAAAGATATTATTTTAATAAGATAGCCGTTGACGGCGGATTTGACTGTCTCGCGACCGGGCATAATCTCGACGACGAAGTTTCCAGATTATTTAGCAATACCCTGCGTTGGGACAAGGCTTATTTGTCCGATCAGGGACCAGTTCTGGAAGCTTGTCCCGGGTTTGCCCGAAAAGCGAAGCCTTTATGGAGATTGACGGAGTTTGAAACAGCGAATTACGCCTTTATAAGAAATATTCCCTGTCATTCCGATCCGTGTCCATATTCCGGAGGCGCGTCGTTCGGCGTTCTGAAAAACGTCTTGCAAAAGCTGGAAAGCGGGATGCCCGGCAAAAAACTGGACTTTTATCTGGGATTCCTCGATAGAGGGAGGGAGGCGTTCGCAAAAGAGCAAGAAAGCAAAGCCGACGCGTTGGCGCCCTGCTGGGAATGCGGGGCGCCAACATCGTCGGGTGATATATGCGGAGTTTGTCGCGCGAAACGAACTCTCGCGGAGCGTCGGGCGTAACAGGGGAAAATGTTTATTTACGCTAAGTCGTCCTCTTCGCGCTATTCCCGATCATTTTCAAAAAATATTTGTGAAAGCGGTCGTCGGCTGTCAATTCGGGATGGAAAGCCGTTGTCAATATATTATCCTGCCTGACCGCGGCGATATAATTTTCGCCATCCTTGTTTACGGTAGCCAATACGCGCGCCTCGTCTCCGATTCCGGTAATGAAAGGCGCGCGAATAAATACCGCCGGAAAGGGAGGGTCTCCCAATTCTGGAATAAGCAAATTCTCTTCGAAACTGTCAACCTGACTGCCAAAAGCGTTGCGACGAACTTTTGCTTTAAGCGATCCCAGTCTGGGTTGGGAGCTGTCCTCGATTTCCTCGCACAGGAGGATCATTCCCGCGCAGGTGCCAAAAACCGGCAGGCCGGACGCGATCTTTTCCCGCGTCGCGGGCATGAGTCCCGTGTCCGTCAGCAATTTGCCAATAGTCGTGCTTTCGCCCCCGGGTATGGCAAGGGCATCGATACCCGCGATATCCCGAAGAGCCCGGATCTCCCTGGTACCGACGCCAAGCCTTTTGAAAGCGTCAATATGTTCCCGGAATGCGCCTTGTAGAGCAAGAACTCCGATTAGGGGAGTCATTACCAGCCCCGCTCCTGCATTCTTTCTTCCTGGGGAATCGATGAGATATTAATTCCAACCATGGCTTCGCCCAGATCCTTGGAAATTCTGGCAAGCAGGTCGTAATCGTTATAATTTGTCACGGCCTGGACAATGGCCCTCGCGCGTTTGGCGGGATCGCCGGATTTAAAAATTCCGGAGCCTACAAACACGCCGTCCAGTCCCAGGTGCATCATCATCGCCGCGTCGGCGGGCGTAGCGATGCCACCGGCCGCGAAGTTGACCACGGGAAGCTTGCCTTCCTTGCGAACCTCGCGGCATAATTCAAGGGGAGCGCCATGTTCTTTGGCGAAATTGGAAACTTCGTCTTCGGGGATGGCGCGTAATTCGCGAATTTGATCGAGTACCTGACGGCAGTGCCGGACAGCCTCCACGACATTGCCGGTGCCCGGTTCGCCCTTGGTGCGGATCATGGCCGCGCCCTCGCCAATACGCCGCAAAGCTTCGCCAAGATTGCGGCAACCGCATACAAAAGGAATTTTGAAATCGCGTTTATCGATGTGATAACGATCGTCGGCGGGCGTCAGGACTTCGCTTTCGTCAATATAATCCGCGCCTATGGCCTCGAGAATTTTGGCTTCCACAAAATGGCCTATTCTTGCCTTCGCCATAACGGGAATACTCACGGCGGCCTTGATTTTTTCAACAATGCCGGGATCCGCCATCCTTGCGACGCCGCCGGCCGCGCGGATATCCGCAGGCACCCTTTCGAGCGCCATTACCGCGCAAGCTCCCGCATCCTCGGCGATTTTCGCTTGTTCTGGCGTCGTGACATCCATGATTACGCCGCCCTTGAGCATTTGCGCGAGGCCGGCTTTTACTTTAAAAGTGCCAGTTTCCCTGTTGTCCATTTTATTCTCCTCCGGAGCGAATCGGCGACGGTTAAGGTTGAGAAAAAGAAGCCGGAAGGGGAAGACTTGCCCCAACCGGCGCGAGACTATGTTTTCATTCCATAACAGCCGACGCGTCGCGCCATATTGGCGATTTTTGAGCCGGTAGGGGATACTTATCATTCGCTTGCCGCCATGGCGCTCGCGATGGCGGGAATGGCCCGGGCAGCGGCGGCTATAAATAAATATCCCGAAATAAGTCGCGACGCGGCTGTATTTCAGGCAGACTGGTTATATGCGATAATAGCGCTCCTGACAATAGATCCCTGGATATATCCGCGACTATTCGCCGGGGGCTCAACGCCGGTCGCGCGCCTTGCGGACGATTCAGATTGATAATATAGTCGCGAAATTGAAAATTATAAGATTGCCGGATAATAAACCTATCTATGAAACGGGGAAAGAGGGCAGCGATGGGGATTATCTCCGGCAAGAGGCGATTCTGACTATAACTGGCATAGGTAGGCGCGCGGTGGAAGATCAATTGGGTCTGTATTATCTCGCGAAACCGGGCCGCGCGGACGTTCGCGTTTATGTCCGCGAAGGCGCGGGCGGCGAAATTGAATTCCGGCTTTGGCATCGGGAATATCCCGAAGTATGGGAAACGCACGGCTGGCTGCCAATCAGCGCGATAAGGAAGGCGGCCGAACTTTACAAGCGCGAGCGCGATCCGGAAAAAGATTATAGTCGGCTCTACGACGAGAGCATTGCCAGAAGCCTGCTCCGAAGGAAGAAATAAGCGATGCGAATAGTCTTCGCGATTGTCGTCGCTCTCTTACTGACGACCGGTTGCTCGCAAAAAGCCCCATATCAGAAAGGAGGCAAAGCCGGAATCCGCCCTTATACCGTTAAAGGCGAGACCTATTATCCGTTAAAATCCGCTAGCGGATTCAGGGAGGAAGGTCTCGCGTCCTGGTACGGTCCAGGATTTCATGGAAAAAAGACCGCATCGGGAGAAAAATTCAATCAATACGCCATGACGGCGGCGCATAAAATTCTTCCCCTTGGCTCAAAAGCGCGCGTGACGCATCTGGGCAACGGCCGTTCGGTAATCGTGCGCGTAAACGATCGCGGTCCGTTCGCGCCGGATCGGGTAATAGATCTTTCGAAGGGCGCCGCGACGAGGCTCGGCATGATCGGCTCCGGCACAGCGCGCGTGCGCGTGCAAAGCCTTGGCGATTTGCCCCAGGCCGACGAATCGGGAGATATAAAAGGAAAATATTATATTCAGGTCGGGGCTTTTGGAAATCGCGAAAACGCGCAAAAGCTTATCGGGGAGCTTGCCCGCGCAAAAAATAAAGGGCGCCTGATATTTGGCAACAACAATATGTGGAATGTGCAGGCGGGTCCGTGGCCGGATTCCGCTTCGGCCCAAGAAAGATTGAAAATCTTGCGACGCGATTATCCGCTGGCTTTCGTGGTGGGCGGGGGATCCTGATTAACCCATTTCCAGAAAAAACGAGTCCTTTGGCGGATATGCCACATAACTCAAGGTTAATCCTTGCGGAGGCGCGGTAGGCGTTTTCAAAATTGAGCGATCGCGGGCGGCGAGTATCCCGGGAAGGCTGTCGGCCGGAACGCGGCCTTTTCCCGCTTCGGCCAGAAAACCCGCGATATTTCTCGCCATTTGTTTTAAAAAGCCATTCGCGGTCACTGAAAGGGCGAGGGGCGGAATATGCGGAGGAATGCCGGATACGGGAGGAAGTTCTTTCAAGAATATCGAATATACGGTTCTGACCGTGCTCTTTTGCGGAGTGCCGGCATTCTGGAAAGACGCGAAATCATGGACACCAACGAATTTAGCGGTCGCGACTCTCATTTTTTCCGCGTCCAGAGGCCCCGCCGGATACATGACGCGCCAGGCGAATGGAGGGATAACGATGGGATCCCGCCAGAATAGATAAGTATAAGTTTTATATAGCGCGCTTTTCCTGGCGTGAAAAGAGGGAGAAGCCGGAGCGACGGCCAGAACACGGATCGATTTTGGCAGATGAGAATTAAGCGCCCTCCGGAAGTCCAGTCCGGGCGCGGCGTCGGCGTCAAAATGCGCGATTTGTCCAGTCGCGCTTACTCCCGCATCCGTTCGACCGGAGCCGGTTATCCTGATTTTTTCGCCTAAAATAGCGAAGAGCGCCGCTTCCGAGGCGCCCTGAATAGTTTGATACGGATCCTTGCCTTCCTGTATTTGCCAGCCCTGGAAATCCGTTCCGTCATAGGCTAGCGCCATTCGGCGACGAATTGTCATTGTTGCATTTTTAAACGGGTCATCATTTCCGTAAATTTGGCGGTTTTAGCCGGATTGGTATAAGTCAGGATTTCGCCGGATTGTTTTGGAGGCATCCCGGAAAGTATGCGCACGGCCACGCGCTCGTCCATTTTTTCCATTGCCTGGGCGGCCATGCGAGGCTTCATATTGGAATACATCTGGATAAGCCCGCGCACTTTCTGTTCTTCGATATTGGTCGCTTCCTTGAGCATTTCCTTCATTTTGTCTTCGGCTGTTTGCAGATCTTTCAGTCTTTGATCCATCTGTTGCCGGAGCATGAGCATATCCTGTTGTTGCCGGGCGAGTTCCTGGGTCTTTATATTGGGATCGAGGGACGAAGCTCTGGGCGCGATGGCGGGCGCTGGCGCGTCCGTTGGGGAATTATGCGGATCGGGAATCCAGGTATTGTCTTGTCGCGCGGGCGCCGCGGGAACTGGCAGCGAGGCTGATGAACCGCCGCCCGCAAGTTGTTCGGCCGGGGTAAAGGGAGATCGCGCGGGAGGCGTATTGGGCACTGGCATATCGAGAGCCGCCGCTCGCGCGACCGCCGCGCTTCCCAAGCCCGGTATGGGCAGGGATGTGAGATTAAGCATATCCCAGACCCCGGTTTCGTCCTTTTTCATTGGCTCCTGGGCGCGAGGCAGGATGACGCCCGCCTTGGCAAGAGGCAATCCGGGAGACGGAGGAGTAGGCAGACGCGGCGTAAACGCGCCGGGGGCTGTCGCTGTTTTCGGACCGTCATTAATGAGAGGCGCCGGTAAAATGGCGTTGGAAAAGGCCGCCGGATTCCGGGGCTTGGACAAGGTCGCCAAATCGACCGCGGTCGAGCCGACGGGAACGTCCGCCTGAACGTCTGTCGCGTCCGCGCTAGCGAGCTGATCGTCGGCGATGGGAGCCGGAGATACCGGAGCTTTTTCTTCGACGGGATGTTTAATTTCTTCGGCGATCTGATCGCCGCCGCTCCATGACGGCATGGGAAGGTCGAAGAGCGCGACGCCCATGATCGCCAGTTTCAGGCAACCCAGCGCGATCAGGCAACGGACTAACCTAGATAGCCGGAGCTTTATAGCGGATGGTAGCGATTTCGTCATTGAAATATTGTTCCTGCTTTAATTCGTCTTTATGATACTGGATCTTTTTTCTTTCTTTTAGCTTTTCCAGCAATTTTTTATCAATGGACCGCTGGGCCAGATTGCGTCTCGCCTCCTCGGCGATCTGACGCAAGACGCGGACTTGCATGGCCGCCTCGTTGATATCCTGTTTGAGACCTTTTATATATTGATCATGAAGCCACCGTTCGGAGTTGCTCATAAGCTTGCCTACGCTCTCGTCCATCTCGGTCTTGTAGACGAGCTTGAGAGCGGCCAGCCTTTCCTCTCCCTTACGCAATTCGCTTTCGGCGCGCCCAAGCTTCATTTTCGCTTCTTCTTCCAGTTGCTCGCGGTAATCGAGAGCTTTCTGCATATTAAACCGGAATGGCATTTCGCAACCTTTTTTGACAATAAAATATTCGCGATAAGATATGCAAGAAGCGATCCATATTTTGTTGCAAGGCGCTCGCGGAAAATCGCGTTTTTTCATATCATTAAATCGGAAAAGCCGGAAAAATTATTGGGGCAAATTCGTTTTATGTCAGCAGCGGCGGTTTTTATAGCGGCGTCACGCCATAACCGTGATTTATCGGACCCGCGCCGAGACCGGGCGCCCAGCTTTTTGCCAGCGCCCCGTTCAAAAAACGTTGCGCCCGGGCTACGGCCGCTGACAAAGGCATCTTTTGACCAAGGCCGCAAGCGATGGCCGCGGACAAGGCGCAACCGGTGCCGTGGTTGTTATTTGTCGCGATTTTAGCCATGGGCATGGCTTTGGGAATTTCCCCAGGAATAAAAAGCCAATCGGTGACGACAATGTCTCCCGGCATATGACCGCCCTTGATCAGGACGGCTTTCGCGCCGAGCGCGAGGAGTTTTTTCCCGCATAATTCCAGATCAGCCTGAGATTCGACGGTTACGCCGGTCAGGGCTTCCGCTTCGGGGCGATTTGGAGTCAGCAGGTCGCAACCGGGTATGATAAGGCTCGCGAGGGCTTTTACCGCGTCGTCCTCGAGGAGGGAGCAACCGCTCTGACTTACGCAGACAGGATCGACCACCAAGGGAAAATCGCGTTCCCGGAGGACGGAAGCGACAGCCTCGATAATAGGCGCCGAAAACAGCATGCCGGTTTTGGCCGCGTCTATTTTGAAGCCCGCCAACAAGGCGGTAATTTGCAATGCGACGAAATCCGGGGAAGCCGGCTCGATGCCGGCCACTGTCAGGCCGTTTTGGGCGGTCAGAGCCGTGATCGCGGACATACCGTAACAGCCAAGGGCCATCATCGTTTTTAAATCGCCCTGAATGCCGGCGCCACCGCCGGAATCGGAGCCGGCGATTGTCAAAATATTGGGTTGTTTTCGCATAGACGGAATCCCGACGGAGGAAAGAAAAGGGCGCGCTCATACGCGGAGACAGATTAAACGCGGACAGTTTATTTGTCAAAGGAGGCGAGACGACCGCGAACCGCTCCCGCGTTCCGGATGGGGCGTTGGCCGATCGCCGTCTTGACAGCCGGCGAAGCGAAAGACTATATCAAAAAACAAGGAGGCAGTATGCAAAATCTAATTGTCATCGTCTATCCCGACGAATTGCAAGCCGAGCAGGTGCGGCTTGATTTCATTAAAATGGGCAAGGAATATCTTTTGAGCCTGGAAGACGCCGTCATCGCGGTAAAGAAACCCGACGGAAAGGTAAAATTGCTTCAGATGTACCATCTGGGTATGGCCGGCGCGATTAGCGGAGCGCTCTGGGGAACGCTGATCGGCCTGCTTTTCATGATGCCCATATTCGGTCTTGTAGTCGGCGCGGGCACCGGCGCGGTTGCGGGAGCTTTAAGCGACGCGGGCATTAATGATAATTTTATGAAGCAACTCGCGTCCACGCTCTCTCCCGGCTCCTCGGCTCTCTTTGTGCTCGTCGATTCCGAGATTACGGACAAGGTAATGGACGAGCTGAAAGGCACGGGCGGCAAGATTATTCAAACATCCCTTTCCACAGTGGATCAGGAAAAATTGCAGAAAGTGCTGGACGAAGCGCGCTCTACGGCGGAGCCGGCCAAGGGGCAAGCGTAGTCGATAAGAGAATAATTTTTATGTTATAAAAGCCGGAGTTTCGGTCTCCGGCTTTTTCATTTAAAAGTAGTATGGACGCGATTAATTTTTCTGGGTTAGATGATAAACTTCGGGCACCATATACATGAGACTCATCTGACGGTAGGTCGGAGCGTATTGGGTAGCCACAATCACCGGACCCAGATTCCATAGTTTCGCATCCTCTCCTTCGCCAGCGGTAGGGGAGCCAAATCTTTTTTCGACCATATCCACGATAGCGTCGGCGCGATTTTTGTCATTGGCCATATAATCGATTTTCAGAAAAGCCAGCCTTTTGTCCGGCCCGTAGCATACGGCCATATCGCCCGCGCCGGGAACTAAATTCGCGGCCTCGTAAACATCGCAGATATGCAGATCATCCTCGCGTCTTGATTTGGCGCCGGCTTTTTTCAAAGCTTCGCGCATTTTATCCCTGTCTGTTTTATCCAGGGTTTGCCCAAAGAGCGCGGCGCTCGTCTTATTGTCTTTGGCCATCGATTTCAGCTCCG
>CAMWPE010000030.1 GCA_947176055.1 uncultured Desulfovibrio sp. | reverse complement strand
TCCCAGATACGTTTCACTTCTTCGTTGATGGCGTCGGCGTCGGGATTATCGCCTTTGCGAATGGAAAGGCGCATAAGCACTGTGTCGGGATCCATGACATTCATTCCACGCACTTGCACGTCGGACAGGCCGCCGGACGCGGAGGAAACATTCATTGGAACGAATCCTTGCGCTGCGGGTTCTCCGGGTTGGGCGACCGGGGTCGGGGCGGGCGCCGGACGCATTGACGCCGCGCGGGAAGCGAGAGTCTGGGCGCATTCGTCCAGAGCGAGAAGACTGTCCCTCTCGAAAGTAGCCGGAATTGGCTCGCCGCCGTCGACCGGAACGAGCCGCGTTTCCATGGAAAAGCCGTCGCCCAGCTGATTGAAGGCTCCGTAAATTACGATGGTGGCTCCCGCCTGCTTCGCGAGCCGTCTGGCTACGGACAAATCGATAGTCCTGGAGCCGCTTCGATTAAAAATCGCGCTGGAGCGGGCCATGGGAACTACGCTCAAACCTTCGGCTTCGAGCTTGGACGCGATCATTTGCGGCAAACTGGTCGAAGCGTTGGGCAGTTCCGGACCCGCGTTCGCCTGGAAGGGGAGAATAAGGACATCGGGCTTGGCGGCGGCGGACGCGGATCGGGGGGCGAGCAAAACCGCGAAGGCCGCCAGGATTAGAAATACTGGCAAAAAATCAGGAAAGACTTTTTTCATATAGAACTCCATCCCTCAAATCGAGGGAACGATCCATTTTAGCTGCGAGATCCCTGTTATGAGTAACGATAACCAGAGTCATACCAAGCTTGCGATTAAGTGTCAGAAGCAAATCCCCCACCTGTCGGCCGGTTTGTTCGTCCAGATTTCCCGTCGGCTCGTCCGCGAGGACAAGCGCGGGATTCAACAAAAGCGCCCGCGCTATGGCCGCCCGTTGCCGCTCGCCTCCGGAGAGCGTCGCGGGCCGGCTTTCCATTCTGTCCTTAAGTCCGACTTTTTCAAGCAGATCCCGGGCGCGAGGCAAAATATCCTTGCGGGGGAGACCGGCGATCAGACCGGGCATGGCCACGTTTTCCAGGGCGGTAAACTCTGGCAGGAGGTGATGAAACTGAAATACAAATCCAAGACTTTTGTTCCGGAACGATGCTTGATCCAGCGGGGTCATTTCCGCCAGATCCCGTCCCTCAAACAAGATCTTCCCCGTCGTCGGCTTGTCCAAAGCGCCCATAAGATGGAGAAGCGTGGATTTGCCAGAGCCGGAGGCCCCCAGAATAGCGAGACTTTCGCCTTTATTAACCAGGAAATTTATATCCTTGAAAATTTCAAGGTTTTCTTCCGCGCCCCGGAAGGTTTTAGAAACGTTCGCGAATTGGCATATGGGCGTCATCGTCATTCAAATCGCATGGCTTCCGCCGGCTCGAGTTTAGCCGCCCTCGAGGCCGGGTATAAAGTGGCCAGGAAACACAGGAGCATCGCGCTCGCTCCGATAATCAGCACGTCGGGAACGGTGATGATTATGGGCAAATGATCCAGCGTGTACACATTTTCCGGCAATTTTATGAATTGGTAACGTTTTAGCAACATTCCCAGGCCGATTCCGAAAATATAGCCAAGCAGGGTGCCGAGAAGGCCGATTATACAACCTTGCAAGATAAAAATTTTCCTGATCGATTTTCCCGAAGCGCCCATGGCCATCATGACCGCTATATCTCGCGTTTTTTCCATGACAAGCATCACAAGGCTCGTTACGATGGAAAAAGAGCCGATCATCACGACCATTGTAAGCAGGATAAACATTCCGATTTTTTCGAGTTTCAGGGCCGCGAAGATATTGGCGTTCATTTGCATCCAGCTGCGCACATAAAAGGGAGATCCCAGGGATTCGGCCAGGGCGACGGCGGTCTGATCGGCGTTGAACAAGTCGTCGACGGTGATTTCTATACCCGAAATATAGTCCGCGGGAGAACCGAGGATCGACCTTGCCGCGGCCAACGAGGCGAAAGCCAGGGAAGAATCGTATTCGAACATGCCTGTTTTGAAAATTCCTACGACTTCAAAGGGCTTAACGCTGGGCTGATAGCCCGCGGAGCTTTTCTGTCCCGCCGGAGACAGCAGGTTTACGCGACTGCCGGTCGTAAGCGCGAGTCTTTTAGCCAGCTCGTCGCCTATAATTATGCCCGGCGTTCCGGGTTTTTCCAGATCGGCGAGAGCTCCGGCAAGGGGACGGAGCATGGATAGCGCCTCCGGGGCCGAGGCCGGATCCACGCCTCGCAAGACCACGCCCTTTACGCCGTTGGGATTGGAAAGCATGACTTCGGAATATATGAATGGCATCGCGGCGATCACCCCGGGGGAAGCTTTAATCTTGCGCATTAATTCGGGAAGATTGGGGCCCAGCGTTCCGGGCAAATGCGACATCACTATTCCGTGAGCGTTGGCTCCGATTATTTTATCGCGCAAATCCGTGCTCATGCCATTATATACGCCGAGCACAAGGACGAGGGCGCCGACTCCAAGCGCCACGCCCAGAATGGACATGAGCGAGATGAGGAAAATAAAGGTCTGTTTTCTTCTGGAAAAAAGATAGCGCGTAGCTACAAAAAGTTCAAATGACATTATGAGCGAAAGCGGAAAAATGTTAAACGCGACTCGCGCGAGCTGTTGGCCGGGAGGACGCGGGAGAACGCGAGCGTTAAAATTCGGGCCGGAGCAACGGGAATAGAATGACCTCGCGGATAGACGCCGAATCGGTAAGCAACATTACAAGGCGATCTATGCCTACCCCCTCTCCGGCAGCCGGCGGCATCCCGTACTCCAGAGCGCGGAGATAATCTTCATCCATGCAGTGCGCTTCGTCGTCGCCGGATTCCTTTTCCTTTACCTGGGTCTCGAAACGGGAGCGTTGATCCATGGGGTCGTTTAATTCCGAAAACGCGTTGGCCAGTTCCCTGCCTGCGATAAAGAGTTCGAAGCGATCGGTGATGGCGGGATTGTCGTCGTTTCTACGAGCAAGAGGCGAAATTTCCGCAGGATAATGATAGACGAAACAGGGCTGAACAAGTTTCTCTTCCACGTCCAGATCAAAGAGCTTGGCCTGAAGTTTATGCAAATTTTCGTTTTCCAGGATTTTTTCGCCGCGACCGCGGATATAGTCGCGCACCTTGTCATAATCGTTATAAAATTCGGGCGCATGACCGCCGATTTTGGTTAACGATTCGTAAAAGCTAACGCGGCCCCATTTGCCCGGAGTCAAATCAATTTCCTGACCTTGATACGATATGACCGCGCTTCCGGTCGCTTTTTCCGCGATATATGAAAACAGCTGTTCCGTGTAGTCCATAAGATCGTTGAAATCCGCGTAGGCCCAATAAAACTCGCACATGGTAAATTCGGGATTATGACGCGTGTCGATGCCTTCGTTACGGAAACTCCTGTTCAGCTCGAAAACTTTCTCAAATCCGCCGACCAGCAATCTCTTGAGATAAAGCTCCGGAGCTATGCGAAGATACAGGTCGATATCCAGCGCGTTGTGCCGGGTTTTGAATGGTCGCGCCGTCGCGCCGCCGGCTATCGGTTGCAATATGGGCGTCTCTACTTCCATGAAACCGTGATCTTCCATGAAACGCCGGAATTCGCGAACTATAAGGCTGCGTTTTATAAATATTTCCCTCGTTCTCGGCGATACGATCAAATCGACGTACCTTTGCCTGTATCTGGTTTCGGTATCCTTCAGACCATGATACTTTTCTGGCAACGGGCGCATCGAGCGGCTTAATAGACGCAAGGAGCGGCAAGAGAGGGTGAGTTCGCCGGTCTTGGTGTAAAAGAGGGGTCCAGAGACCCCGACGATATCGCCGACATCCAGTTTTTTGACTACCTTATAGGTCTCCTCGTCCATGGCGTCCCGGGCCGCGTAACACTGGATTTTGCCGGATTGATCCATGAGATGGAAGAAAGCGACTTTGCCGAAAGAGCGGAGAGAAACCACGCGACCGGCGAAGGAATAGATCTTTTCCGGATCCAGGGAGCCGGCCTCCGCGTCCCGGAGCGCGTCTTCGACGGGCGTCTCTTTGCGGAAATTATTTGGGTAAAGGGGATGGCCGGCGTCCAGCAGATCGCATGCCTTGCAGACCCTGTTTTTTATTACTTCGTTGAGATCTTCATGTTTATCGAAGCTTCGCAACATTGGCATGAAGTAGTCCGCGCGAGGCGATCTGGTAGAAAGCTTGATTCTGGAATTAGTCTCTTTTTCGCGCTTTTCCACTGGTTCCCCCTGGATTGCGAGCGAGCGTTTCCTGCGACGATAATAAAAAATGTAAAATTATGTCATAACCAATATCCCGTCAAGAATACGGGCATTGCCAAAAGGCTGCGTATTATTATATAGATAGACGCGAACTCGTCGGCGTCGCGCTCCATGACGCGGATGGGACGCGCCCCGGCCGGAGACAAGTTCCGGTTAAAATACGGGAGCTTAACCAACGCGCCGACGTCCGGGCTTGCGACGGTCGGAGGCATAACCCGCGCGAGAAAATCTCACGGAGGCAGGTTTGAGCCAATTTAGCCGCAATCTCATGGTCTGGGGCCTCATAGTGCTGGCCATGGTGATGGTGTTTAATATGTTCCAGCAACCCCAGAGCGGCGCCGCGAAGGTGCCTTTCACGGAGTTCATGCATAAGGTGGAGGAAGGGCAGATCCTTTCCGTCACCATGCAGGGTCAGTCAATAGTCGGCAGAACCGCGGAAAACCGTAATATCCAGACCTACGCGCCCCGCGACGCCAATGTCGTCAATCAGCTCATGGAAAAAAAGGTGGAGATCAGGGTCGATCCGCCGGACGAATCGCCGTGGTATCTTTCCATGCTGATTTCCTGGTTCCCCATGCTTTTGTTGGTGGGCGTCTGGATATTCTTCATGCGTCAGATGCAGAATTCCGGCGGCAAAGCCATGAATTTCGGTCGCTCGCGGGCCAAGCTGCTAAATCAGGACAACGCCCGCGTGACATTTCAGGATGTGGCCGGGGTGGACGAAGCCAAGGAAGAACTGTCGGAAGTAGTCGAATTTTTGGCTAATCCCAAAAAATTCACCCGTCTGGGCGGACGGATACCCAAGGGCGTGTTGCTGGTGGGACCTCCGGGCACTGGCAAAACTCTCATGGCCCGCGCCGTCGCCGGCGAAGCCGGCGTGCCGTTCTTTTCCATATCCGGCTCGGACTTTGTGGAAATGTTCGTCGGCGTGGGCGCTTCCCGCGTGCGCGATCTTTTTGTTCAGGGCAAGAAAAACGCGCCATGTCTTATCTTTATCGACGAAATTGACGCCGTGGGCAGACAGCGCGGAGCCGGTCTGGGCGGCGGTCACGACGAGCGCGAGCAGACCCTGAATCAGCTCCTCGTGGAAATGGACGGATTCGAAAGCAACGAAGGCGTGATTCTTATAGCGGCGACCAACCGGCCCGACGTGCTGGATCCGGCGCTTTTGCGGCCCGGGCGATTCGATAGGCAGGTTGTAGTGCCCACGCCGGATTTGCGCGGACGCAAACGCATTCTCGAGGTGCATACCAAAAAGACCCCTCTGGACAAGGATGTAGATCTGGAAGTGCTCGCCCGCGGCA
The DNA here is from genome assembly GCA_947176055.1 of uncultured Desulfovibrio sp. Classification (GTDB taxonomy): domain Bacteria; phylum Desulfobacterota; class Desulfovibrionia; order Desulfovibrionales; family Desulfovibrionaceae; genus Desulfovibrio. The sequence goes on along the minus strand of CAMWPE010000030.1, from coordinate 8,824 downwards.
CGCCGGGCTTTTCGGGAGCGGATCTGGAAAACCTGGTGAATGAAGCCGCGTTGCAAGCGGCGAAAATGAACGAGGATAAACTGGATATGCGCGACTTTGAATTCGCCAAGGACAAAGTCCTTATGGGGCGCGAGCGTCGCAGTCTCATCCTCTCCGACGAAGAAAAAAGAATCACCGCTTATCACGAGGGCGGCCACGCCCTGGCGGCGAGATTGTTGCCCGGCTCCGATCCCGTGCATAAAGTCACAATTATCCCCAGGGGCCGGGCTCTCGGCATTACAATGCAATTGCCCGAGGAAGACAGGCATGGTTATTCCAAAACTTATCTCCGGAATATGCTCGTCGTCCTTCTTGGCGGGCGCGTTGCCGAGGAGCTCATCCTTGACGATATCACTACCGGAGCGTCCAACGATATCGAGCGCGTGACAAAAATGGCGCGGAAAATGGTCTGCGAATGGGGTATGAGCGACACCATCGGCGCACTCTCCATAGGCGAGACAGGGGAGGAAGTGTTCATAGGTCGCGAATGGGTGCAGAACAAGAATTACAGCGAAGAAACCGCCCGGATTGTCGACGCGGAAGTTAAAAGCATTGTCGCGGAGGCGCGGGAACGTTGCCGCAAGCTCCTGAAGGACAATGAAGAGACCTTGCACCGGATCGCGAGGGCGCTCCTCGAGAGGGAGACCATAAGCGGCGAGGAACTGGATCTCCTTATGGACAATAAACCTTTGCCTCCCATGGACGACGAGCGCCCAAAAAAAAGGGGGGAAGAGGAAATCGTCGATGTGGAATTCAAACTGGAAGAAGACGACGCTTCGCCGGACAGCGAATCGGGAGACGTTTCAAAACCCGACGCTCGCGACGACAAATCCTCGGCTCCGGCCAAAAACGGCGACGGACAAACAAACCAGGATCAACCTATCAAACGGGAAGAGGGAACGGCGGTTGAGGATGTTGAGCTGTCGCGGCTTCTGGACGATATGTTTGACGAAAATTCATCGAAGGGCGCTTCGTCGGCGGACGGCGCGACCAAAAATAAAGAGCGCGACAACGCATCCCCGGCAGCTGACGAGCGCGCCAAAGCAAGCATGGACGACGGCGACGGCAATCTTGAGGCTCAACTAAAAAAAGAGCTGGCCGACCTGCAATCGAAATTAAATAAAATTGCCCAGGTTAATGATAAATCCGGAAACGCTTCCGCCAAAAACGGCGCCGGAGGCAAGAGAAAAAATGACGACGGAAAATGACATTCACGCTTCATCAGGGGGAGAATAACACGCTGTTTCCTCTCGATGAGGCTTTCGGCATTCTCGGCATACTGAATGTTTCGCCTGATTCTTTCTACAATAACGCTGTCGGGAAGATCAACGAAGAAGCCGCGAGATTGCTCGCGGGCGGAGCGGATATCCTTGATTTGGGAGCGGAATCAACGCGCCCGGGCGCGAAGCCAATCCCCGCGAGCATAGAAATTGAGCGTTTGGCTCCCGCCATTCGACAATTAAGGATGGACTTTCCTGACGCGCGGATCTCCGTCGATACCTGGAAGGCGGAGACGGCTGTTTTCGCCATCGCCGAAGGCGCCTGTCTGATCAACGATGTCTCCGGACTGCTCGATCCCGCTCTGCCCGGAGTCCTCGCGGAATTTAAACCGGGTTATTGCCTGACTTACAGCTACGGTCCGCGCGGGGGAAAAAGCGCCGACAAAGACGATATTATCTCCGACGCCAAACGCTTTTTCGAAGTCAGGCTTAAGCTTCTGACAGCGGCGGGGTTGCCGGAGGATCGAGTTATGCTCGATCCTGGAATTGGCTTTGGCAAATCGCGCTCCGATAATCTCGCGTTGCTTTCCCGAATTGGCGAATTTCGCGAATTCGGACGGCCCTTGCTCGCGGCGATCTCTATGAAGTCGTTTTTTGGCGATCTGCTGGGATTGGGATCGCGCGGGCGCGGAGAGGTTTCCGCCGTCGCTTCCGCCCTGCTCTGGGAAAAAGGCGTATTCTGGCACAGGGCGCACGATCCCTCCCGGATTCGCGACGCCTTGCGGCTGGCCGCGGCTCTAACCCGCGACTGTGGACAAGGAAAGGCGCGGCAAGTATAATTCCGGACTGATAAAGCGATAAATTTTTTTAATAATGACGCCGCGAGCGAAGCGGGGATGGGCGCCTGATTGGATTGGTCTTTTTTTGAGCCTCTTTCTTCCATAGACTGGCGGGACTGCCTGGATATCGCCATAGTCAGTTTGCTCCTGTACCAGATTTTGCAACTGGTGCGGGGATCCAGGGCCGTGGCGATTCTGGCGGGTCTCGGTATTCTCTGGGGACTGTATTTTTTATCCCAGGAATTGGGATTGTATACCCTGCAATGGGTAATGCAATATATTTTTAGCTCCATTGTTGTTCTTGTGGTGGTCATTTTCCAGTCGGATATAAGGCAAGCTTTAGGAGAAATCGGCAAACACAGTCTTTTTCGCAACAAGGGCCTGAAAGTGACGAGCGTCGACGCCGTCGTGCAGGCTTGCGTGGAGATGGCCAGACTTCGCGTAGGGGCGCTGATAGTCGTGGAGAGGAGCATGAAGCTTGGCGACATGATCAAAAAGGAGGGAGTCCGCCTGGACGCGCTAATTTCCAGCCGGCTCATCATGAACATTTTTTATCCCAAAGCTCCCTTGCATGACGGCGCCATCATAATCAGCGGGGATCGTATATTGGCGGCCGCCTGCATTTTGCCACTGGCGGTGGCTAAAGGCCAGAATTTTGGCACCAGGCACAGGGCGGCTCTGGGTATTACCAATGAAAGCGACGCCGTGGCGATAGCCGTCTCCGAGGAAAGGGGCGAAATATCCGTGGCCATCAAGGGCGAGTTGATCCGCGCTTTGGACGCGAATCGTTTGCGGCAGGTATTAAATGAAATCTTCTGATGACGATCCGGGGCGTTTTTTTAAGCGCAAGCCCAATATTTATCTAGCCGCGATCGCCGTAGTCATAGGCGTAATCCTATGGGTTTTCGTCAGCCGCAAGGACCTGGTCGATACCGAAATAGAAGTGGGCATCGATTATAACAAAATCCCCGCCAATCTCGTAATTACCGACGGGCAGATAAGCAAGATTCTCGTGCGGCTGCGCGGTCCGGAACGCTTGCTTCGCACTCTCTCTCGCGAAAGATACCCAATAAATCTTTCGGATATAAAAAAAGGAGAAAATCTCATTCCTCTTTCCCAGGACAAGATCCTTGACCAGATGAAGGCCCAGATGAGAGGTTTTAAAATAATAGATATCCAGCCGCCCCGCATTGAGCTTATCGCCGACGCCATCGCGGATAAGACAGTTCCGGTTCGCGTGGAGTACGACTCTCCATTGAGCGACGAGGCGTTGACCATTGAAAATTTGAGCGTGATCCCGAGCACCGTCGTGCTAAAGGGACCGGAAAAAACTCTCGCTGGTATCTCTTTTTTGCCGGTTGTCGTTCGCCCAGATCCCAAGATAACAGGACAGGTTCAGACTCTTGAGCCGACTCTTGACACAGATAATTTTGTCACCGCCGATCCGTCGCGAGTGAAAGTGCAGTTTATTATTACGAGCGAGAGAGTCGCGGTAACCCGCGATGTTCCTGTAACCATAGCGGGCGATCTCCAGGATCATTACGAGATTAATCCGGCTTTCATCAAGTTGGTTATCGAAGTTCCGGAAGCGTTGAGCAAGGATGTAAAATATATACAACAATGCCGGGCCACCGTCGCCCCGCCGCCTATGGAAGAAGGAAAAGAGAAGACTCTCCCGATCACCATAGTTACTCCCGAAGGCATGAAGATTCTGTCTCCTCCGCCAAAGAACGCGCTAGTCACGAAAATATCGAATTGAATTTCAAGAGTGTACGATTATTTTATAAAGGAGCGTTTAATGCCAAAACGGCTTTTTGGCACCGATGGAATGCGCGGCGAGGTAAACGCGGCGCCCATGACCGTCGATATGGCTTTGAGACTTGGCCTGGCCGCCGGGATACGCTTTAGAAAAGGGACGCGGCATCACCGGGTGGTTATCGGCAAGGATACGCGACTTTCGGGTTATATGTTCGAATCGGCCCTGGCGGCGGGCTTATCCGCCGCCGGCATGCATGTCATCATGACCGGTCCCCTGCCTACTCCGGCCATTTCTTTTCTTACCAGAAATATGCGCGCCGATCTTGGCGTGGTCATCTCGGCTTCGCATAATCCGTATACCGACAACGGTATTAAATTCTTTGACGCCGACGGTTTTAAACTCCCCGATAATATAGAAAACGAAATATCGGATATGGCGCTGAATCCCGATCAAGTCTGGCGATATCCCGCGCCCGACAGGGTTGGCAGGGCGACGAAGATCGAGGACGCGGGAGGCAGATATATTGTATATACCAAGAATTGTTTTCCGCCGCAGATGACTCTCGAAGGTTTGCGGATTGTCGTCGATTGCGCCCATGGCGCGAGTTACAAAATAGCTCCCCTGGCTCTGGAGGAACTGGGCGCGGAAGTGTTCCGGATCGGTTGCGAGCCAAACGGATTAAATATTAATGATCATTGCGGCTCCCTGTACCCGGAAGTAGTGGCGAACAAGGTGCAGGAATTGCGCGCGGATATAGGCATCGCTCTGGACGGGGACGCGGACAGATTGATCGTGGTTGACGAGCACGGAACGATTCTCGACGGCGATCAGCTTATGGCGCTCTGCGCCCAGGCGATGATGGCCCGCGGGGAATTGCCCGGGAACACGCTTGTCGCAACGGTTATGAGCAATCTCGCTCTCGAGATATTCATGCGCGAGCACGGCGGCCAATTAATGAGGACGCCGGTCGGGGATCGTTACGTGGTCGAAGCCATGCGTCGCGAAGGCGCGATGCTGGGCGGCGAGCAATCCGGCCATATGATTTTCAGACAATACAGCACAACCGGCGACGGTTTGTTGGCGGCGCTGCAAATCCTGCGAATAGTGAGGGAAAAAGAAAAACCTCTGTCCCAGTTAGCCGGTTTATTAACACTATTTCCGCAGAAACTGATCAATGTGCGCATTGAGAAAAGGCGTCCGCTGGAAACCTGCCAGGAATTGATGGAAGTAAAATCGAAGATAGAAAAGGAGCTGGGAGACAGGGGGAGGGTTCTCCTGCGCTATTCGGGCACGGAGCCTCTCTGCCGGGTTATGGTCGAAGGCGAAGACGCGGATAATGTAAATCAATACGCCGAAGACCTGGCCGAAGTCGTCGCGAACGAATTGCATTAAAATATAAGACAGCCTTTTTAAGAGGGATTGCGATTTTTTTCCCTTGCGCTAGTTTTATTTTTAACGGAATATGGACATTGAAAGGCGACGCTCGAAATCCGGAAGCTTTGGAGCGATATTTGCCGGACGCGAAAATAGTTTTTATTTTTGACCGCGCGAATCGCGGCGGATAAATAAACCGTTTCAGCTTTTTGACAAATGGGAGGAAAAATGAAAGACGTTCGCAAGGTGGTTATTCCTGTCGCCGGTTGGGGAACACGCTCGTTGCCAGCCACCAAGAATATACCCAAGGAAATGCTCCCCATTTATAATAAACCCGTTATCCAGTACGTTGTAGAAGAAGCGATTCGCGCAGGAATAAAGGATGTAATATTCGTAACCAACCGCGACAAGGCCGTGATCGAGGATCACTTCGATTACAACCTTCAGCTGGAAGGCGTCCTGGAGCGGGCCGGCAAGGAAGACAAGCTGAAAATTGTCCGCGATGTGGCCGAAATGGTCAATATCATGTCCGTGCGCCAGAAAAAACAACTGGGTCTCGGTCACGCCATCCTTTGCGCCAAAGAGCTCGTCCACGGCGATCCATTCGCCATCATGGTGGGCGACGATTTGATGTTTGGCGGCATCCCGGGCATCGGTCAGCTTATCGAAGTGGCAATGTCCGAAAACATGCCCGTAGTGGGCGTGATGGAAGTGCCCTGGGACAAGGTAAGCAAATATGGAATAATTGACGGCGAAGAAGTGGCTCCCGGCGTTTACCGCGTCCGCGACATGGTGGAAAAACCCAACCGCGAAGACGCTCCGTCGCGTCTGGCCATAGTCGGTCGTTATGTGCTCACGCCGGATATTTTCGAATATCTTGAAAAGGTAAAACCCGGAAAGGGCGGAGAAATTCAGCTGACCGACGCGTTGCAGATGCTCGCCAAGGATCGCGGCATGATGGCCGTGCGGATGTCCGGTATGCGCTTTGACGCTGGCGACTGGGCCGAATTTCTCACAGCGAATGTGTATTTTGCCTTGCAGGACGAGGAGTTGCGTTACGAATTGCTGGGGTTGCTTAAAAACTTCGTTCAGTTCCAATAAGATAAGCGGCGTTTTTGTCCTTTGATTAAATTGGACGAAAACGTTCGATGGAACCGCTTAATCCGGAATGATTAAAAAGCTGTGAATGGGTTGAGGCGTCGCGCTGGAATAACTTGTTTCGCCGAAGGCGCGTCGCGACCGCCTGGCAACGATATGATCGCTGAATATTAGCAAAGAAGTATATATGAAGCCGCCTCTCAGGGCGGCTTTTTTACCTTGGGCAAAGCTGATTATATGATTGATTTGCATACCCATAGCTCGGCGTCCGACGGGTCGGACGCGCCCGCGGAAGTAGTGGCCAAAGCGCGCTTGGCAGGCGTAACTTCTCTCGCGCTGACTGATCATGACACTGTCGCCGGTTTGCCCGAAGCCGCGGCCGCCGCCAAAGACGCCGGAATTAATTTTATTCGGGGTTGCGAGATATCCACTACATCGGAGCTAGGCTCCATTCATATCCTGGGTTTATGGTTGCCGGAAGAATCGCCGGCGCTCGACGTATATCTGGAAGAAATGCGCTCGCGACGCCTGGAGCGCAACGTAAAGATGCTGGAAAAACTTCAAGATCTGGGTCTGGATTTGAGAAAGGACGATTTGCCGCCTGTTCCCGGATGTATGGGACGGTTGCATTTCGCCGACGCGCTTGTCAGAAAAGGCTATGTAAAAACGACGGCGGAGGCCTTCAAGGAATATCTTGGCGCGAGCGGCAAAGCCTTCGTCCCGCACATTACGCCGCATCCTATCGAAGCCGTCCGGATCTTGTCGGGCCTGGGAGCCACGACGGTTTTCGCGCACCCGATGCTCAAACCCTGGACATTGGCGGACGTCGCCAATATGGCCAAACGTCTGAAAGAAAACGGATTGGCGGGGATCGAGGTCTGGCATAGCTCGCATGACGACGCGAAGGCGCGGGAGCTCAAAAAACTCGCGAAAGATCTGGATTTGGCCGTTTCCGGAGGCTCGGACTATCACGGCCTGAAAAAGCCCGGTATAAAATTGGGCGTTGGCGCGGCCAATAAACCGGTTCCGGAGGAAGCTCTCGCCTCGTTGCTCGCCTGGCGGGAAAAACAGGGTTTGACGACGGCGTAGGCGCTAAACTGACTAAGTTAAAGATCCGTAAAATATTTTCCGGGCGAATTAAGACACTTTTATTCCTCCCAAGGGGCGGAGAATCGAATGCCGCTTTTTATAGTCTATTTTATAGGCGCGACATTTTTATCATTGTTTTCCCTTTGTTCCGCGGTCTATTCCCAGGACTCCGCCGCGGAAACGCCGGAGGCCGGCTATTTGTTGATGTTCGGCTTTCGCGGAATGACGCCGGACGCGGATTTTATTAATTTCATAAAACAGGGCAAGGCGAAAAATTTTATTCTCTTTGATCGGGACATAACCACTAATGGTGAACGCAATATCTCGTCGCCGGATCAGGTCCGGCGTTTGACGACGAGTCTCCGGGAAGCCGCCGGCGAGGATTGTTTTATCGGCGTCGATCAGGAAGGCGGCCAGGTCCGCAGATTAAAGCCGCAAAAGGGATTCATGGATTTGCCTTCCGCGCAAAGAATGGGTCAGGGAAGTCCGCATGAAACGTACGAAATAGCTGGTCGGCTGGGTTCCGAGTTGCGCGGATTAGGCATAAATCTCGATCTGGCGCCAGCGCTTGACGTGGATTCCAATCCGTTCAATCCCGTTATCGGCAAGCTGGGTCGCGCTTTCAACACTGATCCGGCTAAAGTAGCGGAGCACGCTCTCGCTTTTGGCAGGGGACTGGCCAAAAATGGCGTTATCCCCGTCCTGAAACATTTTCCCGGTCAGGGGTGCGCCGAAAAGGATTCGCACCTGGAGCCTGTCGATATAAGCAAATGCTGGAATGCCAACACGGATCTTAAGCCTTACGCGGACGTGTTCGCCGCCGGCTGGCCGGGAATGGTAATGATCGGCCATTTAAGCCTCGCGGAACTGGATCCGTTACTGCCAGCGACATTATCGAAGAATATTGTGAGCGGTCTTTTGCGAAAAGGCCTCGGCTGGGAAGGCGTAGTAATCAGCGACGATCTGGAGATGAAAGCCGTAACCGAGGGCCGGAGCATCAAAGAAGTCATGGCTCTCGCTCTTGACGCTGGAGTCGACATATTGCTTTTTGGCAACAATATTGCCTATTCGAAAAAGTTGCCGGAGACAGTCTGGAACAATCTTCAGGAATTGATCGCGGAGGAAAGAATAAGCGCGGAGCGCGTTCGGGAGTCGGTTCGGAGAATAAAAACTTTGCATGCGGCGTACAGGAATGGCGAAACGAAGGTCGAGGAGCCGGATAAAATTGATAAAAACACGGCGCAAGGCGAGAAGTAAGGAATAAACGCGGGAACACAGTCCGGCGTCCGCGTCAGAGGCGCAGGGCGCAAGCGTCCGCTTTCGTCCATATTCTTCGCTTTTCGCTTTCGCGTCAGGGCCAAAAAAATTTTTTTAAGGAAACGCTGATTAAAGCGAGCGTTTAGTTG
>CAMWPE010000029.1 GCA_947176055.1 uncultured Desulfovibrio sp. | reverse complement strand
ATACCAGAAAAGCCGCGCGGACGGCTTTTTCCATGATCCCGGGGGAACGCCGGCCTTAAGGCAAAGATGATCCAGATATTCTTGCCGCGTCCAGCCCTGTTCCACTGGCACTTGCGGCAGAAACACGCCGGAACGGCCGTCGCATTGGAGAATCAGCCCATCCCTGCCAATCTGGATTTGAGCCGGATCCGGACACGGGGAGGGCGCGTCCAGAACGGAAATTTCCATGGCGACCAGCGGCCATTCGTCGCGGGTCAGCGGCGGAAAGCGGGGATCATCGAAGGCGGCCGCCCTGGCCATGCTCCAGACATTCAAAAAGAGCGGCTCGCGACCTACGATGGTCCCTATGCAACCTCGCAGGTTCCCCCCGATAGTCAGGGTAACGAACGAACCAAGATCTCGGAACAAAACGGACGCCGTATCCGCGGGCTGGAAGGGGACGGCGTCGCGAAGGCCGGACAGGCGGCTTTCAATGGAATTTTTGGCCTGATCGCCTAGAAAAGTTTTTTCGGCGTCGGTCAAGGCGAATGACAATGGCATGGCGCCTCCCCGCGGGGGTTGGGCGAACGCGGGACGTTCGCGAAAAAAGGGAACGGGAGTCGCGACGACGCGAAAACGCGTCTTGAATCGCGTCAAAAAAAATAGCACATTCGAGCGTCCCCGTAAACAATACAAGGAGTTCTCCATGTCCGAAGCTTTCGAAAAAATCAGGGATGAGGAAAAAAGACTTTTATGCCGCTCCTATAGCCGTTATCCCCTGGCCATTGTCCGCGGAGAGGGCTCGAGGCTCTGGGATATCGACGGTCGCGAATATATTGATCTTCTGGCGGGAATCGCCGTAGTCGGACTGGGTCACTGCAATCCCGAATTGCGCGCCGCCCTCGACGCGCAAGCGGGCAAACTCTGGCATGTCAGCAATCTCTTTTATCAACCGGAGCAACTGGAGCTGGCCGAAATCCTCCTGTCCACAACTCATCACGACAAGGCCTTTTTCTGTAATTCCGGCGCGGAAGCCAACGAAGCGTGCATCAAGCTGGCCCGCAGATACATGAGGAAGGTAAAAAAGCGCGACGCCTATGAAATCATCACTCTAAAGGACGCTTTCCACGGGCGCACACTGGGAACGCTCGCGGCCACCGGCCGCGAAAGTCTGGCCGACGGTTTTGCTCCTTTGCCGGAGGGCTTCGCGCAAGTTCCGCCCAACGATCCCGCGGCCCTCGAAGCCAAAATTTCTCCGGTCACAGCCGCCGTAATGCTGGAATGCGTGCAGGGCGAAAGCGGCGTCGTTCCCTTGCCTCCGGAGTATTTGCGGGAAGTCGAGGCCATATGCCGCAAGCGTGACATACTTCTTATTTGCGACGAAGTTCAGTGCGGTCTCTGCCGGACGGGCCGATTCTGGGCCTTCCAGCATGCCGGAATCAAACCGGACGCGATCAGCGCGGCCAAATCGCTGGCCAACGGTCTGCCCATGGGCGCCATGCTCGCGACCGAAGAAATGGCGAAAGGCTTCGAACCCGGGAGCCACGCCACGACCTTCGGAGGCGGCGCGCTTGTTTCGGCCGTGGCCCGGAAGACAATCGAGATCATGTCGCGGGACGATATGGCGGCCGAAGCCGCCGACAAAGGAGCGGAGCTTAAAGAAGAGCTCCTGAAGCTCCAATGCGAATTCCCGGAAAAGATCAAGGAAGTCCGCGGGCTGGGACTCATGCTGGGCGTCGAATTCCGGGAATCCGCCCGTCCAGTCTGGGAAAAACTGCTCGAAGCCGGTTTTATCTGCGGTTTGTCCCATGAAAAAGTCCTGCGGCTTTTGCCGCCGCTCACCATAGCCAGGGATGATCTGCGCAAATTCGCCATAGCCCTGCAAGAAATCGCGGGCGCCTGAAGCGGGCAAAAAAATAGACATCCAACTTATTGAATTTATAAATAATTTACTAAATCGCGTCATCGAGTAGTCGGGAAATTTTCAAAAAGGGTATTGACGCGAACAACAATGCCTTGTTAGAAAATTCGCAAGCAACCGCGTCCGCGCGATCGCGGCGATCGCCGGGCAGTTCCCGGCGCGCGTTTTCGGGGATAGCTCCCCGTTCAGCCGGCGCGTCCGGCTGTTCCACAACATTTTATTAAACGCGGAGGAGAAGTATGCCGACGTATGTCGATCCGTCCAAATGCGACGGCTGCAAAGGCCAGGAAAAGACGGCCTGCATGTACATTTGCCCCAACGATCTCATGATCCTCGATCCCGAGGCCATGAGGGCTTACAATCAGGAAGTGGACGCGTGCTGGGAGTGCTATTCCTGCGTAAAAATTTGCCCGCAGAGCGCCATATCCGCCCGTCCCTACGCGGACTTCTGCCCCCTGGGAGGCGTCTGTATTCCCATGCGCGGCAGCGAGAGCATTTCCTGGACCGTGCAGTTCCGCAACGGCAGCATAAAACGCTTCCAGTTCCCGATCCGCACCACTCCCGAAGGCTCCATCAAGCCGTACGACGGTCTGCCGGAAACCGGCAATCTTGACGATCCCCTGCTGTTTACCGAAAAACAGGTCGCCACGCCCAAGAAAGCCGTCAAGGAAAAACATCCGCTCGAGGAACCCGACAAGCAGATGGAAGTAGCCGCGCCCATGGCCAATCCGCTCTTCAGGAAAGAAGAGTCTCCGGCCTAGGACGCGATTCGGCGGCGAGCAAATTCATCTGACAGCGAACGAACAACAAGGAGATCCGAAATGCCCAAACTTCCGGTAAACGAGCCCTCCAGCGGTTTGCCAATATCCGAACCCGAAGTAAAAACTCACGACGTCGACCTGCTTATCGTAGGCGGCGGCATGGGCGCCTGCGGCGTGGCTTACGAGGCCGTTCGCTGGGGCGATCCCCAGAATCTGCGCATTCTTCTCTGCGACAAGGCCGCCCTCGAAAGATCCGGCGCCGTGGCGCAGGGCCTGTCGGCCATCAACACCTATCTCGGCGACAACACGCCGGACGATTATGTAAAAATGGTGCGCGAAGACCTCATGGGCATCGTGCGCGAGGATTTGATCTTTGACGTGGGGCGCCATGTGGACGACAGCGTCCTGCTGTTCGAAGACTGGGGCCTGCCCATCTGGATTAAGGACGAAGCCACTGGCCACAACCTGAACGGCGCGCAAGCCAAGGCGAAGGGAATGAGCCTGCGCAAAGGCGATAAACCCGTGAGATCCGGCCGCTGGCAGATCATGATCAACGGCGAATCCTACAAATGCATCGTAGCCGAAGCGGCTAAAAACGCCCTCGGCCAGGATCGCATTATGGAGCGCATGTTTATAGTCAAGCTTCTGCTCGACGCCAATGTGCCGAACCGCATAGCCGGCGCCGTGGGCTTTAGCGTGCGCGAAAACGTGGTTCATATTTTCCGGGCCAACGCCATCATGGTGGGCGCGGGCGGCGCGGTCAATATTTACCGTCCCCGCTCCATGGGCGAAGGCATGGGACGCGCCTGGTATCCGGTATGGAACGCCGGCTCGACCTACGCCCTCTGCGCCCAGGTCGGCGCCGAAATGACGATGATGGAAAACCGTTTCGTTCCCGCCCGCTTCAAGGACGGCTACGGTCCCGTCGGCGCCTGGTTCCTGCTCTTCAAGGCCAAAGCTACCAACGGCAACGGCCAGGATTATTGCGAAACCAACAAGAACATGCTGACGCCCTATCAGAAGATGGGCTACGCTACGGGCAAGGTCATTCCCACCTGCCTGCGCAACCACATGATGTTGCGCGAAATGCGCGACGGTCGCGGTCCCATCCGCATGGACACCAAAACGGCCCTCAATACCACCTTCGCCACCATGGACGAAGAGCAGCAGCGGCATCTCGAGTCCGAGGCCTGGGAAGACTTCCTCGATATGTGCGTGGGCCAGGCCAACCTGTGGGCTTGCACAAACACCCTGCCCGAATACAAAGGCAGCGAAATCATGCCCACGGAGCCCTATCTGCTGGGCTCCCACTCCGGTTGCAGCGGCATCTGGGTGTCCGGCCCGGACGAAGACTGGGTGCCTGAAGAATACAAGATCCGCTCCGTTAACGGCAAGGTCTATAACCGCATGACGACCGTGGAAGGTCTCTTTACCTGCGCCGACGGCGTGGGCGCCTCCGGTCACAAGTTCTCCTCCGGCTCGCACGCCGAAGGCAGGATCTGCGGTAAGCAGATGGTGCGCTACGTAATGGATCACAAGGATTTCCAGCCCACGCTGCGCGAATCCGACCAAGAACTCAAAGACATGGTCTATAAGCCCTACCATACCTATATGGATGGTTACCAGGTCTCCACTGATCCTACGGTCAATCCCAATTACCTCGCCCCGAAGAACTTCATGATGCGCCTGATCAAGGCCACCGACGAATACGGCGGCGGCGTGGCGACCTATTACATGACTTCGAAAGAAATGCTGGACACCGGCTTCGAATTGCTGGGCCTGCTCGAGGAAGACTCCAAAAAACTGGCCGCGCGCGACCTGCATCAGCTGCTGCGCTGCTGGGAAAACTACCATCGCCTCTGGACCGTGCGCCTGCATATGCAGCACATCTATTTCCGCGAAGAGACCCGTTATCCGGGTTTCTACTATCGCGGCGATTTCATGGGCCTGGACGACAAGAAATGGAAATGCTTTGTCAATTCCAAGTATGATCCCCTCACCGGCAAGACCCTGTTCTTCAAGAGGCCTTATATCCGTATAATTCCCGCTGATTAACCGGCTTTTCTGGGCGGCCCCCCGACGGGCCGCCCGCTTCTTGCCGTAACGCTCCAAATCCCTCGCCTGAAATACGGGGATAATCCTATTTGCGGAAGGAGATCCAGGATGTCCAATGCCATTCTTGTGGTAGGCGGAGGCTTGACCGGTCTTACCGCCGCCATTGAAGCGGCGGAACTGGGCCATGAGGTCTATCTTGTGGAAAAGAATCCCTGGCTCGGCGGCAGGGTTGCCCAGCTTACCAAATATTTTCCGAAACTTTGTCCGCCGTCCTGCGGACTGGAAATCCAGTTCCAGCGTATTAAAAAAAATCCATTAATCAAATGTTTCACCATGACGGAACTGGTCGGCCTAAAGGGCAAAAAGGGCGGCTATACCGCGAAAATCCGCCTGAATCCCCGTCATACGCCGCCTTTTAACGTAGATTTCAGTCTCCTTGCCTCCTCCCTCGAGGGGGAAGCGCCCAGCGAATTCGAGCTGGGCATGACGAAAAGAAAGGCTCTCTACAAAGCCATGCCCTTCGCTTTTCCGGCCCGCTGGGTTCTCGATCCCTCCGCCCTGTCCAAATCGGACGCGGCCAGGGTCGCCGGCGCCAAATTTCTGAATATTAACGAAAAGGCCAAAGAAATCGAGCTGGACGTAGCCTCGATCATTGTCGCCACTGGCTGGCGGCCATACGATATGGCCAATCTGCCCAATCTGGGCGGCGGCAAATGGAAAAACTGTATTTCCAATATGCAGATGGAGCGCCTGGCCTCTCCGTTTGGTCCCACAGGCGGGGTCATAAAGCGTCCTTCCGACGGCCAGCGGCCCTTGAGCGTAGCCTTCGCCCAATGCGCCGGCTCCCGGGATCAGAATCATCTCAATTACTGCTCCTATATCTGCTGTATGGCGACCTTCAAACAGTGCCTGTATCTCGTAGAGCAGAATCCTCAGGTCAGGATTACGGTTTACTATATTGATTTGCGAGCGCCGGGCCGTTATATAAACACCCTCGAAAAAGTTCAAAAATTGCCCAATGTCCGCTTCGTCAAGGGCAAAGTGGCGGAAATCCTGCCAGGCCGCGGCGATAATCTTCGCGTCGTGGCGGAAAACGCCATCACTGGGGAAAAGCAGACACTGGAATACGAACTCTGCGTTCTCGCGACCGGTATGCAGCCTTCCCTGGCCGCCGAATCGTTGCCTTTGCCCATGCCTCTGGACATGGACGGATTCGTCGCGGGCGGAGAGGAAGCCGGGATATTCGCCGCGGGTTGCGCGCGGATGCCTCTGGACGTTAGCCGCTCGGCCCAGGCAGGCACGGCGGCGGCTCTGAAAGCTTCGCAAATCGCGAAAGGGAGGTAGGAGGCATGGCTCAAAAAATTGGCGTGTATCTTGATCGCGAAAATATCGGCGGCGGCCTGAATCTGGATGAGCTGGCCGCGAAGACAAAGGAAAAATGGGGCGAGCTTACCCCCGTGGTCAAGGTCGTTCCCATAATGGCCGAGAGCGTCCCGGAAATCGAGGCGGATATCAAAGCCAACGATCTTGACGGCGTGCTTCTTTGCGGCGCCTCGCCCCGGGTAGACAGCGGCTTTTATCGTTTTCCCCAGGAAGACGGTCGGAAAATCCTGGTCGATCACGTAAATCTGCGCGAGCAATGCGTCCTTTGTTACGAAAATCCCGACGGTTCGCCGGTTGATCCCCGCGTCGCCCCGGAATTGCTCAAAATAATGGCCCAGGATTATATCAACATGGGCGTCGTCCAGCTCCAGAAAACGACGCCGGCCGATCCGGCCGTAGTCAAGGGCGTCCGGCGGATCCTGGTCATCGGCGGCGGCTGGACGGGAATGCATGCCGCCATCGAGGCCTCAAAATCCGGCTACGAAGTCGTCCTCATCGAAAAAAACGACAAACTGGGGGGCGCCGTAAACAATATTCCCGTCGCTTCCCCGCTCCGCTCCCCCTGGGCGGACAAGGAACCCACCCATTTGTCCGAACTCATCGAGGATCTGGACAAGGATCCCAATATCACCGTTTGCCTGAACGCTACGATGAAAACGCTAGTTGGCGAGCCGGGAGAGTACAAGGCCATAGCCAATGTCGGCGGCGAAGAAAAATCCTGGGAAGTCGGCGCCGTAGTCGTGGCGACCGGCTGGGTTCCCCTTTCCGAAAAATACCTCGCGCCCATGGGATTGGGCTCGAGTCCCGCTATCATAACAGCGGCCCAATTCGCTCAAATGTTGGTTAAAAATGAAGTAAAGGCAAAGCGCATAGCTTTTGTCCTGGACACGACCATCGCCGAAAAGGCCTTCGCCGCCGAAGCCAACGAGCCGGAAAAGGATATCCTCGAGGCCGAAGCCTCCGGCAAAAACGCGGAGAGCGACGGCGAGAACATGGATCAGCCTTACGTCAAGGAAGATCTCGAAAGCATTAAACACCTCGCCTATTCCAACGTAGTCAATTCCGTGGGTATGTTGCGGCAGGCCAATATCATCTGCGACAAGACCGGCGACGCCGTTCAGGCCTATATAATTTATAAAAATATGGCCATTCCCGGCATCCTTGAGCGCTTTTACCGGACGATGCAAAATCGCCTGGGCATAATGATGACCAAGGCCGACGTTACATCCGTCAAGGATCATGGGGACAGGGTCGTAGTCTCCTGCGAGAACACTCTTCTGGGCATGGATTTCGATCTCGATGTCGATCTGGTCGTCCTCCCCTGCGGCATTGTCCCCACTACCGCCAAGGAGCTGGTTGTCAATTTCGACTACCGCCAGGGCCCGGATTTTCCGGATCTGGAGCTTTTCGACGGCTACGCGGATTCAAACTATATCTGCTTCCCCTACGAAACGCGCAGGACAGGCGTTTACGCCGCGGGTTGCGTCAGACAACCCATGACGCTTGATCTATGCGAGGAGGACGCCTGCGGCGCCGTCCTGAAAGCCATCGAATGCATCGAATCCGGCGATCGCGGCGTTGCCGTGGCTCCCCGCTCCGGCGACCGGACTCATCCCATTTTCAATTTCCTGCGTTGCACCCAGTGCAAGCGTTGCACAGTGGAATGCCCATTCGGAGCGCTGGACGACGACGAAAAAGGCACGCCAAAACCCAATCCGTCGCGTTGCCGCCGTTGCGGCACATGCTTTGGCGCCTGTCCCGAGCGCGTTATTTCCTTCGCCGATTACAATATCGATCAGGTGAGCGCCATGCTCCGCCAGCCTGATATTCCAAAGAATTTCAAGGAAGGCGGCCCGCGGATCCTCATTATGGCCTGCGAGAACGACGCTTACCCGGCGCTCGATATGGCCGGCTTGCGACACAAAAAATGGAGTCCCTATTGCCGGATCATTCCCGTGCGTTGCCTTGGCTCGGTAAACGCCATCTGGATTTCCGACGCCATGAACAAGGGCTACGACGGCGTGCTCCTTATGGGTTGCAAATACGGCGACGATTATCAGTGTCATTTTATGAAGGGTTCCGAACTCTCCCATCTGCGCATGGAAAACATCGCCGAAACCTTGAATCGCCTCAGGGTCGAGCCGGAAAGAGTGGAACAACTGGAAGTGGCCATAGACGAGTATGACAGGATCCCGGAACTCATCGACGGTTTTGTGGATCGCATAACCGCCCTGGGCCCCAATCCTTTCAAGGGTATGTAGGAGGTTGAGATGGCGGCGATCACGCTCCAGCCGGATATGGATTTTGTCCGGCGACTCAAAGAAACCGGCGGTCATAATCTCAAGGAATGTTATCAATGCGCCACATGTTCCGTAGCCTGTCCCATGGCCCCGGACAACAAACCCTTTCCCCGCAAGGAAATGGTCTGGGCGTCTTTTGGCCTCAAAGAAAAGCTGACCGGCGACATAGATCTCTGGCTTTGCCATAACTGCGGCAACTGTTCCGATCTCTGCCCCAGACATGCCGGCCCCGCCGAGCTGATGTCCGCGGCCCGCGATATAATATATCGCGATATGCTAAAGCCGCGGTTGATCGGCGAATGGATGAGCAAACCTTCCGGGCTTGTCCCTCTCTTCCTTATCCCCGCGCTCATCTGGTTCATAGTCTGGTGGATCAGGGCGTCTATCGTAGGAAGCTGGTTCCCGCGCGCGGCCGACGGGCGCATCGTGTTCGGGACGATATTTTACGGCGATTACACTATCGATCCCATTTTCATGATCACTTTCTTCGGCGCGGCCTTTATTCTGGCCCATGGGTGCCGCAAACTGCTTGATAAATTCAGACCCGAAGGCAAGCTCGCCGTCATTGGCAAGAAAAAGAACTGGTTCGTCTGCCTGATGGAAGTCCTCTGGGAAGAGACCGGATCGGCCAGCAAATTCGCCCAGTGCGAAGAAGGACCGGCTACGGGCGAGCCCCATAAGACGCGTCGTTTTTCGCATACGATGCTCGTCTGGAGTTTCTGCATTCTCACCTTCGTGACGACGGTGGTCGCCATAGGCCACTGGGGCGGCAAAATTCTCCCGTTTATCCTGATCGAAACGCCAATGCCGCAGGGCTTCTGGGTAAAGATTCTCGCCAATATCGGCGCCGCGCTCCTGATAATCGCGCTAATAATGCTGACTTGGCGACGCGCCACCCTGAACAGACATCAGGCTTCCAATTATTACGACTGGTATCTGCTGGGTATTATCTGGGCTGTGGCGCTGACTGGCATGTTTACCCAAATCTTCAGGTTAATGGACTGGATCCACTGGGCTTTCGTTATTTACTATATTCATCTGGTAGTCGTGTGGATGCTTTTCGCCTATGTGCCCTGGTCCAAGCTCGGCCATTTTGTCTATAGAACGGCCGCCATGGTTTACGCCAGAATGTACGGCAGAAGCTAGAAGCGCGCCGCGTACGGTCGCGGCGAAAACGCGAAATTACGATTTCAACTCCGGATAAGTAAAAAATTGCCCGCCGAAGGCTAAAAGTTATTCCCTTCAGGGAGGATGTCCCATGGCTGACAAACGAAAAGTTTTCCCCGTAGAAAAAGTGCTTGAGCTTGTCGTAGGTAAGGATGGCGCGAATGTAAACGAAATTGCCGGCTATATACTTGGCGAGACAGTGGATTGCGGCGAGTGCGCCCGGGCGACGGGCCCTTTCGCGGCCGCGTGGCTTACCCGCTGGTATCCCAAATTCGCGGATCTCGTCTATAAGGAAGGCGAGAGCTGGCCGGCCTTCGTAAAACAGGCCTCCGGCCTGCTGGGCGACCATCTTTCAATCTCGCCGATGGACGGGACGACGCGGGAGCAGGCCCGGCAAACGCTAAATATCATTAAAGACACCGAAGCCAGCCTATGCCGCCAGACCAGAGAAGTAATGGATCTGGAAAAAAGGATTAAAGAGCTAGAGCCTATGGAAGCGGCGCTTGCCCAGGCGCAAAAAAAGAACGACGAGCTGGAGGCCAAAATCAAGCAAATGAAAGCGGACGCGCTGGCTCTCCAGCGCAAGGTCGCCGAGTTTCAAGGCAAAATGCCCATCGATCACGACGAGCTGATGGACGCGATAAAAACGGCCATCAAGGATGGCATGAAAGGGATGGTCGTAGCCGGAAGCGCCGCCGCGGCGACAGGAGGCGCCGAAGCGACGCCTGTCGATGAGACAGTCGAGGAAGAAGCGGGCTTCGGCTTCGGATCCAATGTAGATTCGGACGGTTTTGGCTTCTAGCCGGGGCGTTGCCGCGCGAGTTATGAAGAATCCAATCGGGCGCGCATAAAAACGCGCTATACAAGCGAGACAGATCGGAAAACGAAGGCCGCGAATGCGGCCTTTTTCATCGCTTAAAACCACTGGCGCCCCTTCCGGAGGGACCATTGTAAATTTCCCGGATTTGGATCATCATAACACCGCTCCTTATCCGGCTCGTCGCGAGGCGCTCGCGGTCGTTTCGCGCCGGATAAAAAATAAGCTATTCGGAATCGGGTGACCATGAAAGGAGATATACATGAGCCTTGACAGCATAGTCGCGGAAATAAAAAAACGGCCCGGCTTCGAAAAGGAAGCGGGGATGATTCTTTTGCACAACGGCGTTGTGCGCGCCTGGTCCAGGAACGGACGCCGCAAGGTAAAAGAAGTGGAAGTTAGCGCGAATGAATTGAAAATCGGCGAAATTTGCCAGGAACTGGGCGCGAGGCCCGGAATTTTCGCCATCGTGGCTCAGGCTAACGAAGGCGTTCTGAAACCCGGCGACGATCTCCTCTATCTGGCCGTAGCGGGAGATTTGCGCGAAAATGTGAAAGCCGTTTTTTCCGAACTCCTGGATCGCGTCAAAAGCGAGGGCGTGCGCAAAAAGGAGATTTTCGAAGAGGAGTAAAAGGTCGCGGGCCATTCAGGTCGCATTCCGTCTGAAAACCACCGCGAGCGACGCCGGATTAAGGCACTAATCGCCTATGCGTAGTCGCGTTGTCAGCCCGGTTTTTAAGTTAATTCCTCCTATCCAGTCTGTCATAATTATGCAAACCGAATTTATAGTTATCTGGGGCTTCCGGCGGAGCGGAGCCGGACTTTTGGCCTCGTCGTTAGGGCTTTTTGGCGCGACTCTGGGCTCCCGCGCGAGCATGCCTGACGAAGCGGGACTAGAAGGAGCTTTCGAGGACGCGGAGCTGGTCCGCCTCAACGAAGAGATGCTGAATCGTCTGGGCTTCTCCTGGGATACTCTATGCGCGATTGGCGAGGATCATATAGCAATCCTGATCGAAGCGGGCTACCTGGATCGCGCCGTCGCCTATCTTCGCTCCAGAGCCGGGGACGGCCCCATAATCGGTCTGAAAGATCCGCAAATGACGCGCCTTGGACTTTTCTGGCGCAAGGTTTTCGAATCAATTGGAACTCTTCCCCGTTCTCTCGTCTGTTTCAGGGATCCTCGCGCCGTTGTCCAGTATCTGCGTCGCGGCGCGTTGCGAAAAATTTTTCCCGGCTTTTTTCTGGACACGGATTACGGACAGTTGCTCTGGCTCGGCTATACCCTCGCCTCGCTTATCTATACGGAAAAATATCCGCGCGTCCTGATTAACTACGACAAGCTCCTTGAAAATCCCGAAGGGATTTTAAAACAAGCGGCGACAAAATTAAAGTTGTCCTATAACGACTCCGGCTTCGACGCCTTTTTCGACGGATATGTATCCCGCGAGAAGATCGCGTCTCGCTTTCATTACGATGATCCAGACGGGATAATCGCCAGAGCAGCTCAACTCTATGTTACTCTATGCGACGAAAAGAACCTTGAATTCCCTCCCTTCGAAAAAACAGGCTCCATGTGGCCCCATACGCCATCCGAGCAAATTATGACAAAAATTCTCGCGCAGGCTGTCCGGGAAAATCGCGGTCTGCAAGATTATATCGCCGAATTAACTGAGCAAATCCAAAAATTGGGCCATTCCTGAAAATTTTTTAGAGGCTCCTCCGCTTCATCCGCGCTTTCCGCTTATCGGCGAGAATGGCCGCTCTGGTCGCCGTAAATCCCACGCTTGTGAAAATAATCTCCAGAGCTTGACAAACCGGCGCGTTGAGGGTCAAAACTTTTTTCTGGAGGAAAATACATGAAAAATCGCAAATTTGAGACAGTGCAAATCCATTCCGGTCAGGAAAAACCGGATCCGGCCACCGGCGCACGCGCTGTGCCCATATATCAAACGACAAGCTATGTGTTCGACAACTTCGATCACGCCGCGGCCCGCTTTAATCTTGAAGACGCTGGAAACATTTACGGTCGCTTGACCAATTCCACGCAGGAAGCCCTGGAAAAACGCGTCGCGGATCTGGAAGGGGGGATCGCGGCCCTCGCGCTCGCATCCGGAGCGGCGGCTATCTGCTACGCCCTAATGGCCCTGGCCGGAGCCGGGGACCAGATCGTGTCGCAAAAAACTATCTACGGCGGCACTTATAACTTAATGGCGCAGACATTGCCGCGCTACGGCGTAAAGACGACTTTTGTCGACGTTCACAACCACGCGGAGGTCGAAGCCGCCTTCCGGCCTGAAACAAAAGCTCTGTTCCTCGAGACTCTGGGCAATCCAAACAGCGATATTCCCGATATCGACCGTCTCGCGGAAATGGCCCATAGCCGCGGGATTCCTGTCATAGTGGACAATACATTCGCTACGCCCTACCTTCTGCGGCCGCTCGAGCATGGCGCGGATATCATTGTTCATTCGGCGACAAAATTTCTCGGCGGCCATGGCACCAGCCTTGGCGGCGTAGTAGTCGAGGGATCAGGATTTGACTGGAAGGGCTCCGGGCGTTTCCCCGAACTCTGTAAGCCCAATCCCAGTTATCACGGAATTGTTTTCGCCGATCTGTCCGCGCCCATTGCGACCTGGATCCGCGCCATTCTTTTGCGCGACATGGGCGCGTGCATATCTCCCTTTAACGCCTTCATTCTGCTTCTTGGAATCGAGACTCTGTCCCTGCGTGTGGAAAGGCATATCGAGAACGCGTTGAAGGTCGCGGATTTTCTAAAGAATCATCCTCTGGTAGAAAGCGTTGCTCACCCTTCTCTGCCCGATCATCCCAATCACCAGCTTTACAGGCGCTTTTTCCCCCATGGGGCCGGATCCATATTTACCTTTAATATCGCCGGCGGCCGGGAGACGGCTAAAAAATTTGTGGATAGTCTCGAATTATTTTCCCTGCTCGCCAACGTAGCGGACGTTAAAAGCCTGGTTATTCATCCGGCAAGCACCACGCATTCGCAACTTAACGACGAAGAATTGGCCGGGCAGGGCATAGGCCCAAACACTATCCGTCTTTCCATAGGGACCGAGCATATCGACGACATCATAGAGGACTTAGCTCGAGCTCTTGACGCTTCGGGAGGCGCGAATGCCTGAAAAAGTATTCGCCTCCATTGACGAATTAATTGGCGCCACGCCGCTGTTGGAATTAAAATTTCTGAAAAAGAGTCAGGATCTTAAAGCGCGGTTGCTTGCCAAGCTGGAATTTATGAATCCCGCCGGTTCGGTCAAGGATCGGGTCGCGAAAAATATCCTGGATCAAGCTGAAAAGGATGGAATCCTGAAACCCGGCGGCGTAATAATCGAGCCTACGTCAGGCAACACCGGCATAGGCCTGGCGTGCCTGGCGGCGGCTCGCGGCTATAGGCTGATTGTCGTCATGCCGGACAGCATGAGCCGGGAGAGACGCCAGCAAATAGCCGCTTACGGAGCCGAAGTAGTCCTTACTCCCGGAGCGGAAGGGATGAAGGGAGCCATAGCGAAGGCGGAAGAATTGCGAAAAACGACGCCGGACAGCATCATAGCCGGTCAATTTCTCAATCCCGCGAATCCCGCCGCCCATTATCGTGGCACCGGCCCCGAAATATGGGAAGCTACGGAGGGAAAGGTCGATATTCTTGTGGCCGGGGCTGGAACCGGCGGAACGCTGACAGGAGCCGGAAGATTTTTAAAGAACAAAAATCCGGCTATAGAGATTGTAGCCGTCGAGCCCGCCTCTTCTCCGGTGATCACAGGCGGAGCCCCTGGACCGCATAAAATTCAAGGCATTGGTCCAGGTTTCATCCCAAAGAATCTGGATATTTCCTTGCTGAATCGCGTTGAAATTATTCCCGACGACGAGGCTCTGGCAATGACCCGGACTCTCGCCAGGAAGGGGGGCTTGTTATGCGGCGTATCCTCCGGAGCCGCCGCCGCCGCGGCGGTAAAGATCGCTAAAAAAGCCCGGAACGAAGGCAAAAACATAGTCGTTACCCTGCCGGACAGCGGCGATCGCTATCTGTCAGGCGAAGTTTTCTCTTCGTAAAT